>CALFUK010000136.1 GCA_937929945.1 uncultured Saprospiraceae bacterium | reverse complement strand
CACGAAGTCATGCCGCATACTTGGGAACATAAGAATCTAACTAAAGTGAGTCTCTCCGAGGCTAAGGAAAGACTCGACAAATGCTTTGATTATTTCAATGCCAACTTAGATGGCTACAGCCATGATACAGCGGTATATAATTATGCCTTTAATGCATCTACGGAAGAGCTGGACACCTACGCTCTCACAAAAGTAAAAGCCATCAGGACAGGATACTGGGTAGCACTGGATAATGACACTGGCGTCAACGAATACCCAACAGCTAACTACACGAAACCCATCAGATTGGGCTGCTGGACTCACGGGCCTGATAATGGAGATAAAACCATAGATAGAGGCATCAATGACTTTTTAGCCAGCGATGGCGGATGGCTGATCATCAATCTACACGGACTAGATGATGAAGGCTGGGGACCAGTCAGCACGTCATATTATGATGGACTGATCAAAAGGCTCACGGCGATGGATCATCTCGATCTTCTCCCCGTAGGCAGTGTCATAAAAAAGTATAAGGTATAGCCAGTAAAGCCTTCGCTATAGCCACTAACGCAAAAGTATAGCACTAAGCCAAATCCGCATACAGTGGAGAACTCAGGTAGCGATCACCCCGATCACAGACGATAAAGACGATGGTACCAGACTCTAATTCTTCACTCAGCTTCAGTGCTGCCGTGCAAGAGCCCCCGCTGCTCATCCCCGCCAGAATCCCCTCCTCTGTAGCCAGTCGTCGCGCCATGATGGTGGCTTCCTCCTGGCTGACATCAATGATGCGATCCACTTTCTTAGCGTCATAGATCTTCGGTAGAAACTCCTTAGACCAGCGCCTGATGCCAGGTATCCGAGAGCCATCAGTCGGCTGTGCCCCTATGATCTGAATGTCTTGATGCTGCTCCTTGAGGTATCTGGATACACCCATGATGGTGCCGGTGGTCCCCATGGCTGAGACAAAGTGGGTGACTTGCTGATCAGTATCGCGCCATACTTCTGGCCCAGTGGTCCGGTAGTGCATGCCGTAGTTATCAGGATTAGCGAATTGATTGAGCAGATGGTAGTCTCCGGTAGCTGCCATCTCGTCGGCTAGCTCACGCGAATATTCTATGGTCTTAGCTCCTGGGGTCAAGATCACCTTAGCACCGTAGGCTTTCATGGTGAGGACTCTCTCTCTGGTGGCTGTCTCAGGCATGATGAGCGTGATGTCGAGCCCCATGACCTTGGCGATCATGGCCAGGGCGATGCCTGTATTCCCACTAGTCGCTTCCACGAGATGATCACCTGGCTTAATCTCTCCTCTGGCTAATGCCCCTGAGATCATACCATAGGCTGCGCGGTCTTTCACACTGCCACCTGGGTTATTACCCTCCAGTTTGGCTAATAATTTTACTGCTGGATTCGTAGGGATTCGCTCTAATTCCACCAGAGGCGTATTGCCAATTAAATCAATTAACTTCATCTTATTTCTTTACAAATAATTATAAATCAGCAATTTATATATAAATATAATTTACAATACAATCTGACAATCAAAGTTGTCATTGGCTTATCACATGATACTAATGAAGCTATTTGGCGAATTCTTTAAAGACCAGCATGTCTTCCACTACGTCACCATCTACACTCATCTTGGTCTGATAGTATACCTTAGAAGCTGCGGGTACAGATCGCGTCAGCCATACATTGCCGCCAATGACACTATCTGCCCCGACAATGGTCTCTCCACCCAAAATGGTGGCACCAGCATAAATGACGCATCCACGCTGTATGGTGGGATGGCGCTTGTTATTCGCATCTGCCTTGCGCACACTGAGGGCTCCGAGAGTGACGCCTTGGTAGATCTTCACGTGGTCACCTATCGTAGCTGTCTCTCCGATCACGATACCTGTACCATGATCGATGCAGAATGACCTGCCGATGATCGCACCTGGATGGATATCGATACCAGTCTTGCTGTGTGCAAATTCTGTGATGATCCTCGGAAGATCAGGTACGCCCATCAGGTGCAGTTCGTGCGCGATTCTGTAAGCTGCTATGGCATAGAATCCTGGATAACTCCTGATCACCTCTCGCTGGCTCTTCGCAGCGGGGTCACCCTCATAGATAGCTATGACATCCTGGCGTAGTAAGTCGTATACTGGAGCCAGTCGATCAAAAAAGCCTTCCGCAATTTGATTGACACCCGATCGATCTTCAATATCATTGCGCAGCAGAAGACCGATCAGCTCGACCTTGGTCTTTAAAATAAAATTTTTAATTTCTGCTTTCGTGGTCAGCGGTACGGTAGCGTAATCCTTATAAAATATGGCCAGCACATGCTTATAGAAGGCAGCTACCTCCTCTGGACTGGGGCAAGTGATACAGGAATTATGCTCTTCTAAAAGTTTCTCCAAGAAAAGATCATTCATAAGGTAAAAATACAAATGTTATCCTAAGTGTGCTTGTCCGTGACCCTACAGATTCAGAATTAACAGCACTACAAATGCATAAAAAAGAAGCCTAAAGAAGCCAAGTTGTAGTCGGGCTGTCCGCCATTTGTGGCTACTGCGGTTCCTTTGAATCATACCTTTATAACATATTACGATTATTTATATACTCAATACACTATGATCGATCCCTTACCAAGAGCTCTTTACTTAAACTGGATGCATCAATATTCTAAATCACTAAAAAAGCAGCCAGTCATGATCATATACTAATAACGATCTACACCAAATAGCATTTTCTCGATAAAGCCAGCTTCAGCCATTGAAGCTGGCTTTTATCATTCAATCGACCTGCACTCATGACTCGTCCGAAATGCCATTGTGTAATAGCCCCAAAATGTAGAGCTATCACCAGGTTATTGCTTCTGCATTCGATTGCTCTAACACTTTAAAGCTCTTTACGTTATGACCAGACTGAGTTTAGACCATTAGTCACATCGACCAGCTGAGATCATTCATTTTGACTCCTCCCGTTTTCAATATTGATCAAGGGCTCCAGACTTTCCATACCACTGACTTTTTTCACATAAGGAAACATAATAAGTATCAAGTCTCAGACATATTTCTGTTAAGTCTGGAGCATAAATCAGAACTTTTCTACCGATTAATGATTATCAATATATCTTTGTCACATAATCAGCCAAATGGAAAAAACACTCACCAATCAGCTATCCGAGATCAAGCTGAATACCATCGAAGAAGCAATAGAAGACATCAAAGCAGGAAAAGTCATCATCGTCGTAGATGATGAAGACAGAGAAAATGAAGGAGACTTCATTTGCGCAGCTGAGTCCATCACTCCAGAGATCGTCAACTTCATGGCCACATATGGTCGAGGACTGATCTGTACGCCCATTACCGAGGCGCGTGCACGTGAGCTGAATCTGTCCATGATGGTCTCCACTAACACGGCACTCCATGAGACAGCTTTCACCGTATCTATAGATTATAAGAGAGATGGCTGTACCACGGGGATATCCGCCTATGATAGATCCACAGGGATCAAAGCACTTACTTCTGATGCCACGGCAGCTAATGACTACGCAAAGCCTGGACACATCTTCCCCCTGATCGCTCAGGATGGCGGAGTACTCAAAAGAACAGGTCACACCGAGGCCGCCATTGACCTAGCCAGATGCGCCGGTCTCTACCCTGCTGGAGTATTAGTCGAGATCTTAAATGAAGATGGCAGTATGGCCAGATTAGCTCAGCTATGCAAGATCGCCGAAAGACACCAGCTCAAGATTATCACGATCAAGGACCTCGTAGAATACAGAATGCGTAAGGAGAGGCTGATCGAGCGAGATGTCACTGTGTCCTTTGAGACTGAATATGGAAGCTTTGACGTGATCGGATACAATGAGAAAAATAGTAACACCACACATCTGGTCATCAAAATGGGCAACTGGACCAAAGATGAACCTATCATGACACGGGTACACTCATCCACGAATACAGGCGATGTCCTCGGCGCATTACTCCTCGGTCACAGTGAGAAAATCACCAAAACACTCAAAAGAATAGCCGAAGAAGGGAAAGGCATCTTGCTCTATCTGAGACACAGCGAGACGGAAAACTCCCTGCTGGACACCCTCAGGCTCTTAAAGGAGCAGCAAGAAGACGGTCAAAAACTGAATCCATACCCTCATGTGACATCGAGCACAGTACAGAGAAACTTTGGTATCGGAGCACAGATCCTTAATGACTTAGGTGTGAGGAAGATCCGGCTGCTGACGAATAATCCTAAGCGCAGAGTGGGCCTGATGGGATATGATCTGGAGATCGTAGAAAATCTACCTATATAAAATCAAACATCTCCGCCGTGGATTTCCTCACTTTGGCTTGATGCTGAGTGACGTCTTCGGCACTTCGAAAGCCGACAGCGGCTACAACGACTGAAGACAGACCCTGTGCTGTCAGTCCTAACATGTGATCGTAGCTTTCTGGGACAAATCCCTCTATCGGGCAGGCATCTATTTTTAATAGTGCACAGGTATGAAGTAAGAAGCCCAGACAAAGGTATGCTTGGCGTGCGGCCCATACATCCTTCACAGCTGATGACTGCTGACTTAAGAATCCTTTGATCATACCCCCATATCCACTTAATGCCTCAGTAGCAAGCTTTCTCGTCTTAGCTAATCGGTCCATGTACTCATCGACATGCACCTCACTCGTATTCTGCTGGATGCAAAAGACAAAGAGATGACTGCAATCTGATATCTGTGACTGTCCAAATGAGACCTCTCTCAAATTCTCTTTCATCGATTGTTGACTGATGACTTTCACATGAATCGGCTGCATACCATACGATGTAGGCGCTAAGCGAATGCATTCCACCAGTTGGTGTACCTGTTGGTCATTCAGCTTCTGAGCTGAATCAAACTCTTTCGTCGCATATCTCCAATCTAAATTAAGCTCGATCATGTATGTATATAGTTATCAAGATTATAGTCCTAAATGCATAATGAGAAACGGCTGAACGATCAATTAGTTTTGAATCTTACTACACAAGTATGGGAGTGAATGATCGCTGCTTCGATATGAATCTTAGCTTATTTCAACAGATCAGTGTAGTGCTGATCATGTACTGTATCGCCTTTGGATGATTGATTAAATGCTTCTGATTCACCTACCGGAATGGACAAGTTATTCCACGAATCACCCAGCATAGCCTTAGCGGCATAGATGATCTGACCCACATGGCTGGCAGTATGGGTGATGGACCTAAGTAGTGCCGTAGAAATATGGTGAGGGTGATTTCTGATGTGTATGATGCCATCTAAGTCTTTTGCCTCAAGCGAATCCAAGGCCTCTTCGAGTATCTGCCAAGCTCGTTCCCATTGATCCAATAGATCAGATCTCTCCTCTGATCCTACAATGAATTCTTGATCTCTGTCTCTCCATGTCTTTTCGCCATCAGCATGCTTAAAATCGGTAAATCTGGACAAGAGATTCCCAGATAGGTGCTTCACGATCACGGCGATACTGTTACTGCCGCCATCAGCCTTAACGAAGAACTGATCGTCAGTGAGCTGTACCATCGCCTGATCTGCTTGTCGCTTGTAGTAGGCGTATTGCTTCTTTATGTCTCTAAGAAAGGTATCAGGATTCATAGGAAGGAGCTGGAGTTTTAAGCAGCAGCCTGATATTCATGACAAAGAGCAGCACCACGACGATGAGCCAGATGTACATCCAGATGTCAGCCGGCAGGATCACCATCACATCTGCGTAGGCTTTCAGGTCAGAGCTCGGACCGACATTGAAATCTTGGATGATGTACATGATACTGGCTAATCCCAAAAACATCAGTACCTCTCGACCGATGTTAGTCCGCAGCGCTATGAAACACAATGCTACGGAGAAGGCGACTAAGACCGCCGTCGTGAAAATTGAATTGTACCAGTAAAAACCAGTCACCAGCATACTGAATACCACTAAGAGTAAGGTGACATTGACCATGCCTTTCCACTTAGCACCGATATAAAAGAGGATATTCCCAAAAAGAGCGCTGCCCAGATAGCCTCCCATAATGGTGATGGGCCGATTACCATTGGCAGTACGTGTCCAGCCACTACCATCCTGATTAATCTGTACCTCTTCCACCCAGCCTCCTGTGACCACAGCCCCCAGCGCATGACCAAACTCGTGCAGAAATGTGACAAACAGACGGATGGGGTAAAGAATCTTCCTGCCGATATCGCCGCCATAGTAGGTCATTCCAAAGTAAAGTGCGAGTATGAGGACCATTCTGATGATGATGGAGTTTTTCATGCTATTGATTGTATATGCAGTAACGAGTCCGAGCAAAGGGGGGTTCCACATGATCTGAGAATATCAAAGCTAATTTTTATCCATTACACACCTAAATTGATCCTGAGACATTAGACATTATCATGAATATATTGTAAATTAAACTTGAATAAAGATTCACTCATTAAATCGTTGAAATGGATATCAAAATATCAAGAAACAGTGTAAGTAATACCAATGACTTTGAAGGATATGCTACTGAAAGACTCGAGCACTTCTTTGAATATTACCCATTTATACAATCGTTTAAAATCTTCTTGCGGGGCAAAAAGCACCCAACCAAAAAAGTAAAACTGCAATTACGCCTAAAAGGCAAAGATGTATTCGCCTCTGCTAAAGGGGATCATCACCACGATGCATTCGATGCCGCACTTGTAAAAATAAAAAGCCAATTAGCCAGATATAAAACAGATCGTTACAAGGCAGCGTAGTTATAATACTTAAGTTAATACCACTTCTATACATCAGATGCAAGACATAGCATATGCTCTAAGGCATACTTTGCTGCTGTACGCTTGTGGCCTTCTATTACATTTTCTGATGAAATGGATGGCAGCTATGGTATGGTAGGTATATGATCAAGAAGAGGCACATTTTAATGTGATGCACAATGCTAATCAGCGCGTACTGATCAGATGTGCTTCGTGACTGTGATCACGATGTGATTCTGAATGTTAGCTGGGTCAATGCTGATAGAGTCCTGCTTTCTCCACATGAAGGTGAAGTTATAGTTATTACCCAGGTCATAATTGAAGCCTGGCTCATATCGGATACGCCGAAATGCATTGATGCCATCCAGCTGAAACCAAGGTTCTATGGACAGAAAGGGTCGAATCTTACCTTTCACAGCTGGTGTGATGGTAGTCTGCCATCTGATGAAATCTGCAGGATTAATCTCATTAGTATTCATAGAATAATGCATTCTGATCCGATTGCTGATGCCGTGTGCGCCGATCTTCGTCTTGTGTCCCACATCAGCCCACAAGAACTGGCCTAAGGGAGAATTCGGTAAAAACCAGGTGCGACTCAAGAACTGGACAGACCAGCCATCGCCTATATTTCTTTTGATGCTCAGGTCGATCGAAACATTCTGATAGCTGGATATATTATTGTTAAACCTAATGATCGGACGAATATCAAAGGTCAACTTGTCATCTATCTTTTTCCTCAGCCTGAACGAACTCCAATTCACATTGTCCGTCTGAGCGCTGACCCACTGCGGCGCTATGAGACAAGCTCCAATTAACAAGAGAATCACGACTAAACTTGGTCTTATATACATGTGAGCGAAAGATAATGAAGTCACAGTAAAAACTAATGATACAAACCAATCAAAAAAAATCTATCCAAATGAATGGTGTATCATGCAGATTCTCAAGACATAAAGTCAATGGTACAACATGGCTATTTTCTAACAAGCATTTCATGCTTATCTTTAAACTTCAGATGGGCTCACGGCATACAAAATCATGTTGTATCACAGTCAAATAATTAGCCAAACGCCGATCGACCGTTCATTCTAAAAAAAACTAATCCATTGAATCATAACATCATCGGTGACTCCACAGCCAAAGACCAGCTCAAGGCCTTATCTAATCAAGACTGGCAATGGGCCGCTATAAAAAAAGAAGAATACCATAGTAGAATACAGAAGGCCTGCCTTCTTATGGTGAAGCATGGCCTTGACGCTGTATACCTGCACGCAGGCACCAATCTATACTATTTCACAGGTATGCGGTGGAATGCTAGCGAGCGCATGGTCGGCGCCATACTCACCAGGAATGGTCAACTTCATTTTGTCGCGCCCCAGTTCGAATATGGTACCATAAGAGAATTTATGCTGATCGAAGGAAAGCTGCACTGCTGGGAGGAGCATGAGAGCCCCTATCTATTATGTGCACAAATATTTGAACAGGCTGGCCTGTCTGATGGACGTGTGGGCATAGATGAGTCCTGCCCCTTCTTCATCAGTGATGGTCTGGCATCTTATAATCCTCAGATAAAATTCTCTAATGCGCAGCCGATCACAGCTGGATGTCGCATGTATAAGTCCACGGATGAAATAGCTATCATGCAGACTGCTATGGATATGACCTTGGCAGTGCAAAAAAGCGCTGCACGGATCCTTAGAGCAGGTATATCCACAGCGGAAGTGACCGCCTTTATCCATGAAGCCCACCAGACCTGTGGAGCTAAGGCTGGATCATATTTCTGCATCGTCCTCTTCGGTGCTGACAGCTCCTACCCTCATGGAGTGAGACAGCCGCAGGACCTACAGACTGACGATGTCGTCCTGATAGACACTGGCTGCCAGCTGGACGGCTACATCTCAGATATCACACGATCCTATGTATACGGCGATATTTCTGCTGAGGTGAGGCGTATCTGGAACATCGAGAAAGCGCTCCAACTGAAAGCTTTTGCAGCCGCGCAAAATGGGAAGCCCTGCAGTCAGATCGATCTCAGCGTCCGTGATCTCCTCGCAGAGCACCAGCTCGGACCTGACTACCAACTACCCGGCACGCCCCACAGAACGGGGCACGGCATAGGCCTCGACATCCACGAGTGGCCATACATAGCTTTACATGAAGAAACATTATTGGCACCTGGCATCACCTTCAGCATAGAGCCGATGATCTGTTTACCCGAACAATTCGGCATCAGGCTCGAAGACCATGTATACATGACGGAGGAGGGTCCACGGTGGTTTACCACTCCAGCTAAGAGTATAGATCATCCATTTGGCTGACGCAGTATCACGACTGGATAATCGTGATAATTTTAGATCATAGCGTCGGTGCGGGAAAATCTATGATTTAAGTATCGCTCTGGACAAATCTTGTCATTTTTATCTGATTACTTAAACATAAAGTGTCACTTATTGCGTTACAACTACAAAAAATCTTTACGTCTATGAATAAGACATTTATGCTGAAATCCATGGCCTGCCTACTGATAATAAGCCTCGCCATGATCAGCTGTAAGAGCGATACTGATGCGACTGCTGAAGTCAAAACAGAAAAAGCGGTAGTCAACCAAACCACAAAGAAAAATCAACTAAAGTCGGGCTCTGCCATTCCTGCGAATCAAAATACAGCAGCCACAGCTAAAGGAGGCGTCACTTGGAATAAAATAGACGACTTGGAAAAATTAGCCAAATCAGGAGATAAAAAAATACTGATCGACGTATACACATCATGGTGTGGATGGTGCAAGGTCATGGATAAGAAGACCTTCACTGATCCTGAAGTCATCAGCTACCTCAACGAAAATTTTCACGTAGTGAAATTTAATGCTGAGCAGAAGCAGCCTATCACCTACAAGGGCAAAACCTACGAATGGGTCCCTTCCGGTAGAAAAGGTGTCAATATGCTAGCCCATGAAATGCTGAATGGCAGATTAGGCTATCCATCACTCGTCTATCTTGATGAAAACTTGGGCAAGATCAGAGTGTCACCAGGCTATAAGACACCAGACAAGTTACTTGCAGAACTCAGAGGACTTGAGGCGGGCTAAGTGTGTGCTATTAACAAAACATATCAGGGCTACTTATGAAAATGAGTGGCCTTTTTTTATTGATATAATTAAAAATATGGAGAAGCTACTTGCGGTATTCTTTGCTTTCGCTGTCTTACTGCCAACTCAAATAGACGCCCAAATAAAAATTAAAAAGAAGAAGGGTAAATACGGTCTGGTCAAGAAGAAAACTAAAATAACTGATTTCGAATATGACAGCATAGAAAGAAGTTTTTCTGGAGACTACTATTTGGTTAGAAAAGACGGACACTGGGGTGCTGTCAACAAGGCTGGGGAAATCTCGATTCCTATCACATATGAGGACCTAACATCTCGATTTGAATATTTAATTGGCCAGAAAGCTAGTAAACAAGGCGTAATAGACACCCTAAATAAAACACTCTTACCATTTGAATATGAAGACGTAGATCACTACTACAAAGACTCTATTGCCTTAGTGGAGCAGTCAGGAAAATGGTTTTATCTTGAAAATGAAGCAAGGTCTGAAAATGAATTTTTAGTCTTCAATGAGCCAGACAAGTTACCAGAGTTCATGCATTGTCAAACATGTAATACAGAAAAAGAAAAATCAGATTATTCAAAAAAACATTTATTAAACTACGTATTTGAAAATGTAAAATACCCAAAAGAAGCATTCGAAAGCCGGATATCAGGAATGGTTGTCATCTCATTTATAGTGACAAAAAGTGGTGATGTGGTAGAATCGAAAGTCCTCAGGGAGATCGGCGGAAATTGCGGTGCTGAAGCCCTTAGAGTTGTCAACAATATGCCTAAATGGCAAAAACCAGCAGTAAATGATGGGGAAATAGTAAATTCGAAATTTATATTGCCAGTCAGATTTTCATTGAAGTAAAGCTTCTTAAGACCCCAAGCCTCTAGCAAAAATCATGCATATAGTTTGTTGCCAATTACCACAGACCTTTTATCTTTTCTAACTAAACAAAAAGCCCATATGAGAATCAAACCATTATTCGACTTAACTGGAAAAGTAGCTGTCATCACTGGAGCCTCCAAAGGCATCGGAGAGGCCATCGCCAGGGGGATGGCGGAGTTTGGCGCGCAGGTCGTCGTCAGCAGCCGCAAGCAAGATGCAGTAGATCAGGTAGCGCAGTCATTTCTGGATGATGGCCTGGAGGCGACTGGCATCGAGTGTCATGTCGGTAAGCCAGATGATTGTGAAGCGTTAATCAAGAAGACGATAGAAAAATATGGTCGGCTGGATGTCCTGGTGAATAACGCGGGTACAAATCCTTACTTCGGCCCCTTAGTCAATATATCCAAAGAAGCGTATCAAAAGACTCTGGACATCAACCTGGGCTCAGCACTCACGCTTAGTAACTTAGCCCACCCTCATATGAAAGCCCAAGGAGGTGGCAGCATCATCCATATCAGCTCCATCGAAGGCATGCATCCCTCAGAATTCATGGCAGCTTATAACATCAGCAAGGCAGGCCTGATCATGCTCGGCAAGAATCAAGCAGTAGAATGGGGCAAGGATAACATCAGAGTCAATACCATCTGTCCTGGCTTCGTCCAGACAAAACTGAGTGCCGCCCTCTGGGAAAATGAGAAGATGCGAGACGGCATACTGCGTGCCACGCCACTAAATCGCATCGCCAAACCAGATGAGATGGCGGGACTAGCCGTATTCTTAGCCTCTGACGCCAGCTCATTCTGTACCTCAGCATCGATCTTAAATGATGGCGGAATATTAAGTGGAGCTTTCTAATTAGTGCTACTTTTACGACATTATTACGTCACTACAGATTCAAAGATAAAAGCGACATGCACATCTTAGTACCGATCAATTTCGACGAGCCCAGCTTAAAGGGCATCAACTATGCACTCAGCATCGCTGACCCTGAGAAGGATAAGATCACGACCATTCAGGTCTTACCTCCGAAAAAGGCACAGACGGCGAAGCTAGCCCACCGCATGCAAGAGCTGAAATGGGAAGAGGACGAGGCTCACCACCAAGCTCAGCTCAAAGAATTCATAGCTAAGACTTCCAAACCAAATTATCACTACCAAGATCATCTCTTACGAAGAGGAGACCTCTCCAAGCGCGTATTGGTAGAGACCCTGGACAATGATTATGACCTGATCATCATGGGGACGAAAGGCGGATCTAAACTCAAGGCTACCCTATTCAGCTCCAAGACCTTCAATCTATTGAAGATGGCCACCATTCCCACGATCGCAGTACCAGAAACCTGGGTCGATACTTCGGAGCACAATGCCTGCGTAGCCCTCCGCTTTGACAATGTGATCACACCGATCTGTGAGCGCCTACTCTCTGTATCCAAAGCCCTGAGTTATTCTACTCAGGTGATGACCGTGGTCAATAAAATAGAATCTACCATAGGCATCAACATCCAGCATGAAGGTGAAAGCCTACCGCTATACATATCAGCAGATAAGCAACCGACCAAAGCCATTTCTAAGTTTATCGCAGATAATAACATCTCATTGCTCTGCTTGCATTTCAACATCTATTCATCTCTGGGATCTTTGGCCAATACATCAGCGGCGGAGGAGTTTAGCTTTAGGTCGCCGATACCGATTCTTTTTACAAAGTAGAGATAATGCTTGAGTTTGATTGGATGGCTACAAATAGATAATGAGTAAAAACTACACCCTATTTTGGATACTAATCATTGTACTCATTGGACTTGGATGCAGTACTCAGTTTTCTAAGAACCTGGAGTACATTGATCAGGTGAGGCCCTCGATTACACCATTGCTTTTTGCAGAGTCATTCATCTCAAAGGATTCTATTTCTGAATATGGATCTATCTTCAATAAGAATAATAATGAATTTTACTTTGCAGTGGATTCTGCTGGAAGGTCATTTATAAAATATACCTACCAAAGCAATGGAGAATGGACCGAGCCCATCACTATAATTTCTGATACAACGCATAGCTATAATGATCCATTTCTTTCTAATGATGAAAAGAGGCTGTATTATATCTCAGACCAGCCACGAAACGAACAAGATTCAATTAAGGATTATGATATCTGGTATTCAGAAAAGAGAGGCAGCAAATGGTCGATGCCCATTAATGCGGGTATGAATATTAATTCTGATGCACAAGAATATTACATCTCATTCTCAAATGATGGGACGATCTATTTTGCATCCAATACGGGCACCAACGAAAAACGTAAGCACGACTTTGACATCTATCAATCAGTGTATAATGGAAGTGAATTTGCAGCGCCGGAAAAATTAGACAGCTCTATAAATACAAAAAACTATGAGGCTGATGTATTCATCGCACCTGATGAGTCCTATATTATTTTTTGTGCTGCTAGAAAAACAGGATTTGGTAGAGGAGACTTATACATCAGCTTCAAAAATCCTACTGGAGAATGGACCACGTCAAACAATATGGGTGAGTCCATCAATACTAATGGACATGAGCTCTGCCCATTTGTCACGAAAGATGGAAAATTTCTATTCTATACCAGCCAGCAAGATATCTACTGGGTAAGTACCGAAATCATTGACAGTTTAAGAGAAAGCCATCTTGAGCTAAGGCTGAAAAGTAGAAACTAAATAGCTAATGACAGCCCAGAAAGGCCGTTTGCAGAGTTAGTTACATACCGTCATTGATTACATATAATAATTTTAATTAATATAAAATTAACTGATTATAAATAACTTAACTAAAATAATTCAAATTTAATAAAGCCTTCACTATCCTCCTAAATACAAAAAAATCCATGACAAAACTGTATTGAGACTTAATAATCATAGCCGATTAATGGTATCTTAAGTGATCTTAGCATGGATCGATATGAGCTATAATAAACTAAAGCATCTCCCTGGAGAAAAGGGTCACTTTCTACTTGGCCACTTTAGAGAGTTCTTACACAATACCACAGGGTTCTGGAATCAGATGAAAGCCAAACATGGAGACCTATACTTCATCAAAGTGCTGCATCGATACAGTGTTAATCTCACTGGCCTCCAGACGAACAAGCTCATCCTCGTAGATCAAGCCAAAGACACCCAAAATAAAGAAGCTTGGGAGACAGCACTCTCCGATCTCTTTCCCAATAGCCTGATGCTGATGGATGGCGAAGAGCATAAATATCATCGCAGCATCATGCTCGATGCCTTTAAAAAAGACGCTATGCAAGGCTATATGGATATCATGCCTGCCATCATCAGTGACACCATAGCTGGTCTTAAAGGTAAAGACCTGGTCCATTTCTTTCCTTTCTACAAATCACTGACGCTGCGGCTGGCGACGACGGTCTTCTTTGGCCTTGATAATCATGCTGATCTTGATAAGGTCAATCAGGCAGTGACAGACATCGTCAATGCGGCTGCCAGTATCCCCCTGAAGCTTCCCGGCACCACTTATAATCGTGGAATAAAAGGTCGAAAATATCTAATGAGCTTTTTCAGAAGCCTCATCGACGAACGAAGAAGCCAGCCAGGCAAAGATCTATTCAGTAAGATCTGCATGGCTCAAAATGAAGACGGCAAAACATTCTCTGACCAAGAGATTGTAGATCACCTCATATTTGTTCTGATGGCATCCCACGATACCACCGCCATCACTCTAAGTTTTCTGAGTTACTTCCTCGCTAAGCATCCCAGCTATCAGGATGAGATCAGAGCGGAGATAGAAGGCTTTGATCAGCACAAAGCCGCTGTCTCAGACCTGCGCTCCTTAGACAAACTCTCGGAAGCTATGAAAGAGACACTGCGCATACACCCACCCCTCACCCAGGTGCTCCGCAAGCTCAATCGAGACTTCGAGATAGAAGGCCACCATGTCCCTTCTGGCACTGTCGTCACCTGCACCATGCAGATGACCCAAATGGATGAGCGGATCTGGACGAATCCTCAGACCTTTGATCCTGAAAGATTCAGTAAGCAGCGCAAAGAGCATATGAAATGTCCTTTCGCCTATGCCCCATTCGGAGCTGGTCAGCACCACTGCATCGGATATGCTTTCGCAGAAATGCAGATCAAACTTGTGATGATAGAACTACTCACACAGTATACACTTACCGCAGATCCCAGCTACACTGTCCCCGTAAAAGATGTGCCTCTGAAGCAGCCGACAGATGACCTACCAATCAACATACATGCGAATATGTAAAATCATGCGTTATATAGTTCGACATGTCTAAGCGAAAATGGTTGCTACACGCATGAGGATTATTAAATGAAATTATTTGAACAATGGCATTTCGCCTGAAATTTAAACCTACGATACGTCTATGACGTAGATGGTTAATACACCCAAGTGGATGAGTAAACTTAGCTATTTACTGATCGGCATTTCGCCTTGAAATTTAAACATATGAAACGTCTATGACGTAGATAAGTAAGGTACCCAAGTGGATGATTAAACTTAGTTATTTGCTGACAGGCATTCAGTTCCAAAATTTAAACACATGAAAGAAGAGCAAGTCGACAAAATCATTACTAACCATGTGCTATACGCCGTGGGCTTAGGGATCATTCCCATACCACTTCTCGATATAGCAGGAGTGACAGCCACTCAGCTGGATATGATCAGCCAGATCGGAGCTGTACACGGCAAGAAATTTTCTGACATTTCTGGGAAGTCCTTCATCGCGTCTACGGCAGGTGCTACAGCTGCGAGGTTCGGCGCTTCATTCATCAAGGCCATACCCGGCATCGGTAGCGTCATCGGAGGTCTATCCATGTCGATCATGTCAGGCGCTTCTACCTATGCCATCGGTCAGGTCGTCCACCGCTTCTTCAGAGATGGCTTAGAGTTAGAAGACATTGATGCTGACTTAGCTAAGTCGATCTACAAAGAAGAATTCGAAAAAGGTAAGCAGGTCGCTGCTGACCTGAAGAAAGAAGAAGATGAAAAGGCAGACGACACTCAAAATTCAGACTCGACTCCAGTCGTTCCTCCAACTGCTGCAGCTGATGCATCAGCCTTCGATCAGCTCGCCAGAATTGGAGACCTCAAAGAAAAAGGCGTCATCACGGAAGAAGAATTCGAAAAGATGAAGAAGACCATCCTGGATAAATTTTAATCTTTTGAAGTACGGATGTGCGGAGATGGGCGTTTCTAAAAAGCAAAATAACTCACTTTGAGAGTAGTATAAGCGTCATACCCCAGCTATATATGCAAACTTGATCAAGTAGTGTAGGCATTATTAAAATACCTGTCAGTACAGATTATAGCGCCTTAAGAATCGTAAGCGAAATAAGAATTACTTCTGAACCTTGGCCTACGAAAAATCATACTACTTCCTATCTGAATCTGAGCCCTG
>CALFUK010000135.1 GCA_937929945.1 uncultured Saprospiraceae bacterium | reverse complement strand
GAGATGTATATTTTTGAAAACACCATTTCTCATAATGGGGGCTATGGTGTATATCAGAACTGTGGGATGTGTATCAATAATCGCATCAGTCAGAATAAAATAATTTGTAATGCCTCAGGTGGAATATCCAGCTCCTATTCTTTGCCGACGATCTTATCTACCACACCTGTGGTGATGGGTACGGCTCAGCCAGCGGATACCGTAGAGTTATTTCTTAATGAAAGTGGCTGCATGGACTGCCAATCCGAATTATTTGTGGGCAGCGCCATCGCCAATTCCTCAGGTGAATGGACCATAGATTTGGGCTCAGCGTATAATGGGGCATACGCTGCTACTGCCAGTAATGCTACTGGGCATACTTCTGCTCTGACAGCTTGCACTGACGATGATAATTGTAGTACGGCGACTTATTTGACCTACAGTGAAAGTGGCTGCGTCACGGATTTTCATCTTTCTTCATCAGACGGTGCCAGTCCAAGTGGTATAGCTATCGCCAGCTGCTCGACTGATGTCGGGATAGCTCCAGTAGACCTCTGGTATAAGGCTATAGCTCCCTCCACCGGGAGTCTCATGCTCCATCTGGATACAGTGAATACCACGATCCATCCTTTGGTAGAAATATACACTGGTATCTGTGGGGCTCTTACTTTTTTAAAATGTGATTCGCTCACTCAATATCCATATGTACTCCCGATAGCGGAGCTGACACCAGGTGAAGATGTCTTTCTGCGGATTATGGATCAGGGCGGGGATGACTTTGGTCTAGTCGGTGTGGCGTTGACGGTATTGCCTGCGGACAGCAGCCTCTGGCAGATCTGTGAGGATAAGTATGATAATCGAGTTGCTACCGAATTCATCGTACAGTATGATGCAGGGACGAGTCCTGGTGATATCCAGGCTGTCGTCGCGGAGATAGAGGCAGAGGGAGGCGTACTGATTAAGTCCTGTGACTGCAGTGAGCAGGTACTGCAGCTGTGGAAAGAGACGACGCCTATCGAAATGGAAGATCGAGTCACTTCGTCTAAAAGTAAAGACAATGTGGATACCACTGCTTATAATTTCATCATAGACGAAAGGTACTGCGTGACTGAGACTCAGAATGTCCAAGTCAATGTCGTCAGTGGACCTAATGGACCTTTCGCTATTACAGAATTAGTGAGTACCTACGATACGACTGACTGCAGCCAGTCGGGACTTGTCAATCTCTGCTCAGGGATACCAGGCTATGCTCCCGTTAATCCTGAATATCAAGTCACATTTGCGATACTTGATACAGGCGTCGATGCAGCTGATCCCACCATCATTAACGCCATGTGGGATAATCCAGAGTTAGATGATACCGACAATTGTAAGCTCGGGGATACTATGGGTTATGATTTCTATAATGAAGATGGAAGCTTAGAAGACTTAGATGGTCATGGTACTGGTGTGAATGCTGTCGTCGCGTGCGATTTTGATCCCGATATAGACCTCAATTTGATGAATCTCAAATTTTATGAAAATGGTCGATCTACTTTATTTGACGCCGTATGTGGGATATACTATGCTATCGATAATGGAGCTAGAGTGATAAATATCAGCTGGGGATTCATAACCGACAGCGAGGTGCCTCGGATCTTGCTGGACGCCATACAGTATGCCAGAGTGAAAGATGTCTTGATCGTCACATCTGCCGGAAACAGAGGCTTAGATAATGATCTCATCAATAAGTATCCGGCAAATATTGATATTGATAATCTAATTTCTGTAGCTGCTTATGAACAAGCTAATGCATCTGATGATCCTGTACTGACACCCTACTCTAATTATGGTAATCTCTCCGTAGACCTGGCGGCGCTCGGTCAAGCAAAAGTACCCACACCTGGGACGATGAATGATATTCTGGCAGGTACGTCACTGGCTGCACCAGCAGTCGGCAGGACGGCAGCGGAGATCAGGGCAAGATATCCGATGCTTAGTGCTGCTGAGGTGAAAGGCTGTATCCTGAGTAGTGTGGATGCATACCCAGACTTCACAGCTAAGGTATTGTCAAAAGGCATTCTGAATCATGAAGCAGCGATCGACTGTGCTTTTCAGCAGGCTCTTATAAAATGCAATGACGAGGCTGTGGTCATTGCTGCTGATCATCAGATCGATAGCCTGGTCCTCAGTCAGGTATCAGTCACTTCAGATAAGACAGTTGGCTATCCTCTATCGATCATATATCAGGCTAAGGGCTTCATTAGTCTTTCCTATGAGTTCGAAGTAGAATCTGGTGCAGAATTTCTCGCAGAGATCAGGGACTGTAAGGTGATCATACAGCCAGACTAATTCTTTATGTATTTTTAGTCTATGCTCTGTACTTTAGAAGATAGACTTAGGAGGTATGACTTCCAGGTGTTACTATTACTTTTGCTTTGTCTGATGAAGTGGGGTCATTCCTGTGCGCAGACTGAAGCCATCGATAGCTTAGTGGTGGCATCAGAGTTATTGGTAGAAGCTGATTCTCTACATGAAGCAGTAGTACTGTATGATCGTATTTCTCATTACTACCTGAACGAAGCTGACACCAGCTCATTCTTAAGGACTCAGCTGTCTAAAGTCATGGCGTATCAGAAAATGGGTATGCATCAAGAAGCACTGCAAATGTACCTGACACATGAACACACTTATGAGACAGCTTTAGAAAAGATGGATGCTGGGTATTTGGGTCTATATTTTCATAAGCGAGGCGTCAGCGAATACTATGTTGATGATTATCTTGGGAGTGTCGAGTCCTATCAATATGCCATTCTCTACAGAGGAAAAGTAATAAGCCCCAATGCTGCTGACTTAGTTAAGACTTATTCAAATCTGGGGAGTAGCTATATTCAGCTGTATGATCTGACGGCCGCTGAGGAGAGTTACTCCACATCATTGAATCTGAATTTGAAAATGCCACATACTGATTCAATACTACTCGTCCGCACGTATAAAAATCTGAGTTACATCCTTGCAGAGAAGCGGGATTATATTAAGTCAAAGAATTACCTGGATCTGGCGTATCACTATGCTAAGTCGGTGCATCAAGACGAGCCTTGGATCATCGGCACCTTACTCATAGATGATCAATTCAAATTTTTTCAAAAGTCAGGAGATATCCAAGGGATGAAATCTTGCCTCAATGAAGGCATAGATATTTTTAATTCTTTTGATGAAAAGTATGATGAAGATCATTGGGCGATCGCGGATGCTTATAATAATTTAGGCATAGCTTATTGGATGAATGATTCTTTGCTGCAGTCAGTTCATTATTATGAAAAGGCATTAAGTATCAATCTTGACTATGGAGAGCGTAGGCAGGCTCAAGCAGCTGATAATTATAATAATCTCTCAGTAGTCTTCGAGGAGATGAATGATCATCGACAATCCATCTCCCAGAGTCTTAAGTCACGCCGCATTGTAGAGTCGCTCAGTGATACATTCCTCATCGCCCGCACCTATCATAATACGGCGCTTAATTATCTCAAGCAGGGAGACACCAGCCAAGCCATAAAAGATATAGATCATGCATTGCACTTATTAGAAATGAGCTCGTCACTGATTGATGGTAATATTGAAAACTACATTGATCTGTTAGAAGTGAAAGCTGATGCTCTTTATTCTAAGTCAATAAGCAATAAGGACCCAGCACTTATATCTGAGTCAATAATCGTGTTTGATAAAATAGATAAGTATCTCCATACGATGAGATTAGATTTTGATTCGGACAAGTCAAAAGAATCCTTGGGGTCGAGGTCTAGGTCGATTTATGATAAGGCGATTGCAGCGGCTTATGATTTATACGAATTGTCAGATGACTGGAAATATATTGAATTAGCATTCAAATACATAGAGCATAGCAAATCTCTCAGTCTCTTAGATGCACTAAAAAACACGGAAGCTGAAATCTTAAGTGGGATCAGTCATCAGACATTAACTTCGCTTGACTCTTTGAAAAAAGCAGTGGCAGCTAAAGAAGTACGATTGCTAACAGCTGCTGAGAACGAAATCGAATTAAAAGATCAATTAGTCAGAGATAAAATCAGAATCAATCTTATCACTAATCAAATCGAAGCTGAATATGAAGACTATAAATCAATCAAATACAGTCAAACTGATATGTCAATGGATGAGTTACGGTCATGCTGCCTCGAAGATGATCAGTCACTCATAGAATATTACTTGACTGATACGGTCCTGTATGTCCTGATCATAAATTCAGCGAAAGAGGAATTAGTTAAAGTGCCTATTCAGCAAGACTTAGCAAAGTCAATTGAGTCTTTTCGAGCCGGGATAAGTATGTCCGCCAGTGTCTCGGGCTTGTCAGTCACGGACAGAGATAGCGCTTGGCAATCGTTTGTTCAGCATTCTCGGGCTCTATACAGTCAGTTAATTTTGCCCATCACTCAGAAGGAAGAATTGCTCCACCGTTTGACCATTATTCCCGATGGCGTACTTGGCTACTTGACTTTTGATGCCTTACTTGACTCTGAGGTAGAGCCAGATGATTTAGTCTACGTCAGTAGCTCTCATGTCATCAGCTACGCTTACTCCGCCCAGTTGCTACAGATGTCCCGGCCAGACGGCCACAGCAGTCAATACCATCATGTGTTAGGCATGGCACCTTCATTTTTTGCGGGCAATTCGCTTTCAGATTTAGTCTTTAATGAAAAAGAGGTCGACGCGATCAGTGAAATTTTCCGAACTAAAAAATTATATCGTGGAGATGCTGATAAGCAGGCATTTGAAGAATTGGTCCCGCGCTATAATGTCATACATATTTCTTCGCATGCTGTGGTGAATGACAGCATACCCGATTTATCCTACGTCGCATTATCACAGCTTAGTGATACGATTGATCATGACGAATTATACTATATCAGTGAGTTGTACCATTTGGATCTAAGTGCAGACTTAATCGTACTGAGTGCCTGTGAGACAGGTATAGGAAAGCTGGAAGCAGGGGAGGGTATCATGAGTCTGTCCCGATCCTTCACTTATGCAGGTGCGAAGAGTATCGTCTCAAGTCTTTGGAATATCGATGATCAGTTTTCGACCGAGATCATAAAAGACTTTTATCTACACATTAGTGAGGGTGATAAAGTGGATGTGGCATTATGGAAGAGTAAGCAGGCTGCTATAGACCATGATTTATATCAGCATCCTTACTATTGGGCATCTCTCATTCCGATTGGGAAGATGGATTCTTTATCGATAGATGACAATGCTTATTCGATTCTGTGGATTGGGATAATCATCTCTGTCATCTTGGCTTTAATAAGCTTCTATTATATAAGAAGAAGATCCACTTAGGCCTTATAGATCATTCAATATTTCCACTGCTTCTTTTTTCTTAAAGTGTTGATCTTTATTGACTATGGATTGCAGTACAGTCTTAGCCTTAGCTTCGTTATTTTCTTTCAGGTGGCTCAGGGCTAAGTACCAGGTATTGACTTCTTCATATTCGAAGTCTTCCAGTTGTGATAATGCTTCGAATTGTGTCAGTGCTTTATCAGTTTGCCCCTCAGCCAGTAAGGAGATAGCTAGATATAATCTGACACGAGGATCAGCATCTTCTTTCAAGTAGGCCTCGAAAAGAGTTATCGCCTGTGGGTATTTTTCAGCTTGATAGATTCTCATTGCTTCTTGTAGTGGGCTGGGTGAGGGAGTAGAGCGTTCTATTTTGACGATGGCATTAGGATATGGGCTAAAATATTGATCGGCATAATCTGTAGATGATGAGGGCTGAAATAAAAAAGTAGCCGCAACAATTATGGCAATTGCTGCGGCTATGCTACTGATGAATTTTGTAATATTAAAAATCTTGCCTTTCGTTGGGCCAGTTTTTTTAATCGCTGGTGTATCATGTTTTTGGCGTGGCTCTTTTTCTTCTTTTTCAATATTCTGAAAAAATGATTTGAGCTCTTTATTTCTTTCTGATTTGATCGTTCTTACAGCATCCACATGTAGCTCAAAGCTTTCTTTGAATTGATCATTGTTTTTTAGTTTTTTGTCAAACGCTGCTCGATCAGTTTGGCTCAGCTGATCATTCAGGTATTGTTCGAATAATTCAATCTCTTTTTCTATGCTCATAGCTATTGATCATTAGCGTTTTCGAAAATCTCTCTTAGTGTCTTCATGCACTGATTTTTTCTCGTCTTGACGACTTGTGTACTACCATAGTTCATCTTATGCATGATGGACTCGATGCTATTTCTTTCATAGTAGAATAAGGTCAAAATCTCTCTGCAATTATCTTTCAGCTTGCGCAGGGCATTCTGAAGTAATTGTGCTCTGTGCTCATTCTCTATCTTATCATATATCTCATAGTCTAATAGTGCAGCGCCTTCAGTATTGATGTCGTCGGTCAATTTCATTTTTTTAGACCGCAGACTTCGCTTATTCAGGATATTCTTAGCAATGCCAAAAAGGTATGCTCCTGGTGCTATAGTAAATGAGGTCACTTTATCCTCCATGATATTTTGGTACAAGGTCACGATCGCATCTTGATATACATCTATGATCGTATCTTTGTCCACTTCATATCTCTTAGATGCCCAGCTCGTGAATTTATCTTTATTGATCAGATAGAATTCTTTCAGCTTTTGCCGATTGTTAGACTTTACGATATCTATAAAATCATCAAATGATGCTGGCACTATAGAGTAGTTTTGAAAAGAATATGAATTGATTCAAGACTACACTAAGATAACTAAAACTATATGCTTGTCGATGGTATGTACCTTCAAGACAGAAATGGTAAATGAAACTAAGTGGTAAGATGCATACGAAATGTTAGAATTCTGTCGGAATGATCGGATTCATTAATCAAGCCCAAGTAACTACTGGAATAGACGAAAGCTATAGTCCTGAATGCCAATCAGCCAATAATGAAGTTTACTCATTCACTTGGACTTCTTAGTTGTCCGCGTCAAATGCTTTTCATGTAGCCCGTGACAATCATGTATTGAGCTGCAATATAGCTGAGCATTATTGGTAGTGATAGGTCGTATGATATTGTGCTAAACTTGCTCAGCGCAATCATGCCATCAGAGGCGATGAATAGTAATGCACCGATGACAATGAGATAATAGCCTTTTACCTTCCACCGCATCAGCGCTGACAAGAGCATCGCTGTGATGGAAATAGAATACAGGCTTATCAGAGGAGCCATAGAGCCTGTAGCTGATAAGACGTATAGCAGCCATCCGATCAGAATGAAGCTCACTAATAGAATGGAAAATTTATGCCGATGTATTCCTATCTGGCGTTGCTTCGAAAAGCTGTAGGTATATAAGATCTGGGTAATCAGGAAAGAGCCTATTCCTAACATAAAAAACTGTTCTGTTGTAGAAAGTAAGAATACATCTCCGAGCCAAGCAAAACACATGGCTGTCAAGAAAGCTTTATGAAGTTTCAGTTTTGCTCGTTTCGTCCATAGGATATACATGACTAAGCTGAGCATGATCAAAGGCTTAGTCAGGTATCTGTCTTCTGAACTAATGCATACGAGCGCCAAATCTATAGCGCTAATGACAAAGAAGGAATAATAGAATAGCCTCTCCATTATTTAATCCGCTTTGTAGATCATACAAGATAGTGGAGCCAATCGCAGTGATAAGATCTGATCCTGACGGTGGAGTCTTTTTTCTTGTGTATTTATTGTAGTTATTACTTCGTAGCCACTTCCAAAATATTGAGCCTCATCACTGTTATAAATAAGATGCCACTTGCCTTTTTGAGGAGTGCCTATCTCATAGCCTTCTCTGGGCACTGATGTCAGATTAAATATGACGATCAGCGTGTCGGAGGGGTCGTCAGATTTTCTGATGAATGACATGATGCTGTTTTCATGATCGCTGTAGTCGATCCACGCGAACCCTCTACCATCGAAGCTATACTTGTGAAGGCTGCTTTCTGATTTATATAGCCCGTTGAGCGCTTTGATGCACTGCTGTACTCCCTGGTGAGGGGCATATTCTAAGAGGTGCCAGTCCAAACTACTGTTGCTGTTCCACTCATTATATTGCCCGAGCTCATTACCCATAAAATTCAGCTTGGTACCTGGATGAGTGAACATGTAGCTATAGAGTAGCCTCAGATTAGAGAATCGCTGCCACTCATCTCCGGGCATCCGATTGATGATGGAGCCTTTACCATGTACCACCTCATCATGAGAGAGAGGCAGCATGAAGTTTTCTGAAAATGCATAGACTAAGCTGAAGGTCAGTTCATTCTGATGGTACTTGCGCCAGGCAGATTCCTTGCTAAAGTAGTCTAAGGTATCATGCATCCAGCCCATCATCCACTTCATCCCAAATCCTAATCCACCATGGTCTACCGGCTTACTGACACCAGTGTATGAAGTGGATTCTTCTGCGATCATCTGAATGCCTGGGAATTCTTGATAGGCCGCTACATTAAGTTCTTGCAGCAAGCTGATGGCTGCCAGGTATTTATTTCCACCAAATTCATTGGGCTCCCATTCACCAGCCTCTCTGGAATAGTCTAAATAAATCATGGACGACACTGCGTCGACTCTAAGAGCATCCACATGATACAGCTCCAGCCAAAAGAAGGCACTACTGATCAAGAAGGACCTGACCTCTGCACGCTCGTAATTAAAAATGTAACTCTTCCAGTCTGGATGGTATCCCTTACGCACATCCGGATGCTCAAAGACACAGCTCCCATCGAATCTAGCTAAGGCAAAATCATCAGAAGGAAAGTGCGCCGGTACCCAGTCTAAGATGACACCGATCTCCGCTTGATGCAGCGCATCTATGAGATGCATGAGTTCTTGTGGATTGCCAAAGCGGCTGGTCGGAGCGAAGAAGCCCGTGACCTGATAGCCCCAGGACTGGTCGAAGGGATGCTCCATGACTGGGAGAAATTCGACATGAGTATAGCCCATTTCTTTGACATAGGATACCAGCTCAGTCGCGAGCTCCATGTAGCTGAGTGACTCTTCTCCATTCGCTTTTTTCTTCCAAGAGCCTAAGTGTACTTCATAGACAGAGAATGGTTGGTCCAGCGCCTGCCGGGTAGGTCGATTGGACATCCAGGCATCATCATTCCACTGGTAGTCCATGGTCCAGGTGATGGATGATGTCTTAGGCTTCAGCTCTGAGTAGAATGCATATGGATCAGCCTTATCCTTATAGCCTTCGACGAGGTCTGACCAGATTCTGAATTTATATAATTCTCCATGCGGCACTCCAGGTACGAATCCTTCCCAAATGCCAGATTCGTCCCATCGCACATTGAGTTTGCTGGTCTCTCCATCCCAAAAATTAAAGTTGCCTACGACGGATACAGCTGATGCAGAGGGGGCAAATACGGAGAAGTAGATCCCTACCTGCCCATTAAGGCTGTATGGATGCGCACCAAATTTTTCATATAGCTTGAAGTGCTTACCTGATTTAAATAGTGATATATCAAAGTCAGTAAAAAGTGAATGCGCGATTACCTCAGCCATACGAGCTAAGGTACCAAAGTCTATTTGGTTTTTTTAGTGCTCAATCCGGCTTTCTCTGAAATCTCCAGCATTCGATTGATGCACTTTACACCCTCATCTATCACCCATTGATCGAGGTGAATTTCTGGCATGCCGTATTTCATGGCGAGATAGAGTTTCTCCATGGTATTGCGCTTCATATGAGGGCAGTCATTACAGGCGCAGGTATTATTAGGTGGAGCGGGAATGAAAGTCTTATTTGGAGATTTAAGCTCCATCTGGTGGATGATGCCCGCCTCCGTAGCGACGATGAATGTCTCAGCATCATCTTCTTGTGTATATTTTAGTAGGCCACTGGTGGATCCGATGAAGTCAGCTTTATCTAAGATGTGTGCCTCGCATTCTGGGTGGGCGATGAATTTTGCTTCTGGATGCCTGACCTGTAGTTTAGTGATTTTTTCATTGGAGAATATCTCGTGTACCATGCAGGTACCATTCCAAAGTATCATGTCTCTACCTGTCACTTTCTGTAAGTAGGCACCAAGATTCTTATCTGGTGCGAATATGATTCCCTTGTCCTCAGGGATGCTTTCGATCACGTACCGCGCATTGGATGAGGTACAGCAGATGTCGGTGAGTGTCTTTAGATCAGCAGTGCAGTTGACATAGCTGACCACCACATGATCAGGATATTTCTCTTTGAATTTTTTGAAGAGCGGGGCAGGGCAGGAGTCTGCGAGTGAGCATCCAGCTTTCAGGTCTGGCAGGACCACCTTCTTGTCAGGGCTGAGCATCTTAGCTGTCTCTGCCATGAAGTGTACACCAGCGAATACGATCATCTCCGCCTCGGTCTCTGCGGCCATCTGGGATAGCTGCAGACTGTCTCCTATGAAGTCTGCTACATCTTGAATCTCAGACTCTTGGTAGTAGTGCGCCAGGATGATGGCATTCTTTTCCTTTTTTAGCTTTTCTATTTCTGCCACGAGATCTAAGGTGGGATCCACTTCTATATCCAGGTATCCGTGTTTTTTGATTTCTTTTTCCGCTATCGCTAATTGTGAAGACATGTGATGGTGGTTTTTATAGCTACTATAACTTGTTTTCTATGCTGCTCGTTCAGATAGAACTCTGAATTTCTCTGATTGCTATGTGATTATTTCATAATTCGTGCTTCTGCCGCCTGCTGCTTCTTTTTTGAGTATTTGTTTTGTCATCAGATCCTGGATGTCGCGCAGTGCAGTATCCTTAGAGCATTGATTCATTTTGGCCCATTTAGAGGTATTCAGTTTTCCTTTGAAGTCAGTCAGCAGCCGATTGATGACCTTCAGTTGGCGTTCATTGAGGACTGTATTTTGATGATCCAGCCAGAATTGATGTTTTTCTAATACCTTATCAATCACTGCATCAGAAGCGATGATGGCATCCCTCAGTGTCTCTAAGAACCAGCTCATCCAGGGCGTGATATTCACAGATCTCTTTTGAGTATATTCTAATATCTCATAGTAAGCCTTTCTTTCTTTTCTGACTTGTGCTGACATGCTGTAGAAGCGCTGACTGCTATTCTCTGATCTTGACAGCAGCATATCAGTGATGGCACGAGCTATCCTTCCATTTCCATCTTCGAAGGGGTGTATCGTCACAAACCAGAGGTGAGCCACGCCAGCCTGTAGTACCAGGTCCATTTTATTGTCGCTGTTGATCCACTGGAAGAATGCCTCCATTTCTGTGGGCACATGCTGTGCTTCTGGCGCTTGGAAATGTACTTTTTCTTTTCCCATCGCTCCTGATACTACCTGCATAGGGCCTGTGGAGTCATCCCGCCAATCGCCTGTGATGATGGAGTACATTCCACTTCTACCGGCGGGAAAGAGAGAGCTATGCCATCCGAAGAGCCGATCTTCTGAGAGGGCTTGTTGATGGTGCTTTGTGGCATCGAGCATCATGTCCACCACACCGTCCACATCTTTATCACTATCTATGAGACCAGAGACGTCCATACCCAGACGCCGCGCTATGGATGATCTCACTTGTTCATTATCTAGTATTTCACCTTCTATTTCGCTGGACTTGATGATGTCCTGCGATAGCGTCAACAGGTAGGCCTCGTTCTGCAGGTTGAAGCCGAGAGCTCGCATTTTACCGATCAGCTTTCCTTGCAGATGGCGCACTTCTGCCAGGCTGGTTATGAGTGCATTAGCATCCCATTGGAACTTAGGCCAGTCTTCATGATAATATATAAATCCTTTTAATCGCCGCATAATATGCAGTAAATATATAGCTTAATTATATTCAGATCAAATTATTCGCCGCAGATTATGATGTGAATATGCTGGATGTTGCCATCGTGTCTGATTGTAAAGTTCCTCACATGAGGCATTCCTGCGGCGAATAAGTAAGCTAATCGACGAATTTTATGCGGCGATTATTATGGGTATTCACTGCAATTTATGCATCGAATAGGTTGTTTATTCGCCGCATGGCCTGCATTTATGGTTCACAGACTTCATTAGTTTAGCCAAGCATCTCCATTTTGAGGTATTTACCCGTGTGACTCTTCTTGTTTTTAATGATTTTCTCTGGTGTGCCTTCGAAGACGATGTGCCCGCCCTTACTGCCGCCCTCTGGCCCAATGTCCACGATGTGATCCGCGACTTTGACCATGTCCAGATTATGTTCTATCACGATGATTGTATTGCCTTTATCCGTGAGCCGATTGAGCACATCTATCAGATGCTGTACATCTTCGAAGTGCAGCCCCGTGGTGGGCTCATCCAGTATGTAGAGGGTATTGCCTGTATCCTTCTTGGATAGCTCTTCTGCCAGCTTCACCCGCTGAGCTTCTCCACCTGAGAGAGTGGTGGCCTGCTGGCCCAGCGTGATGTAGCCGAGGCCTACCTCATTGAGGGTCTTGAGTTTGCGGTAGATGGACGGCACAGCCTTGAAGAATTCTACGGCCTCTTCTACCGTCATGTCTAGTACATCAGAGATGGACTTCCCTTTGAATAGTATTTCTAAGGTCTCGCGATTATAGCGCTTGCCCAGGCAGGTCTCACAGTCGACGTAGACATCAGGTAAGAAGTTCATCTCGATGACTCGCTTACCTCCGCCTTCGCAGGTTTCGCATCTGCCTCCTTTCACATTGAATGAGAAGCGCCCCATCTTATAGCCTCTGATTTTTGATTCAGGCATATCAGTGAATAGCTTTCTGATAGGCGTGAAGAGGCCAGTATAGGTGGCAGGGTTGGACCGAGGCGTGCGGCCGATTGGCGCCTGATCTATCTCGATGACTTTATCTAGATGGCCCAGGCCTTTCATCCTGACGAAGGGTAGTGGCTTCTGCGTGCTGTTGTAGAAGTGTCTTCGGAGGATGGGGTAGAGAGTCTGATTGATCAGTGAGGATTTACCACTGCCTGACACACCAGTGACACAGGTAAAGGTACCGAGCGGAATGGTCAGATCGATGTCTTTTAGGTTGTGACCCGTAGCCCCCAGTAAGGTGATTTTCTCACCATTGCCTTTTCTTCTTTTTTTCGGAATCTCGATGCGTTTTTGGTCACTGAGGTAGTCAGCCGTGAGGCCCTTGGTCTTTTTGAAGGACTTCGGTGTACCTTGATTCACGAGCTCTCCTCCGTGCTTACCCGCTCCTGGTCCTAGATCTATGAGGTAGTCAGATGCCAGCATGATGTCCTTATCGTGTTCTACCACGATGACCGTGTTGCCTATGGCTGCCAGATTCTTTAGTGAGTCGATCAGTTTATGATTATCTCGCTGGTGCAGGCCGATGCTGGGCTCATCCATGATGTAGGTGATACCTGTGAGCTGTGATCCGATCTGGGTGGCCAGTCTCGTGCGCTGGGCTTCACCACCTGAGAGTGTTCTGGATGGCCGATCCAGGCTCAGATAATCTAAGCCGACCTCCAAGAGGAATTCCAGCCTGAGTCGAATCTCCTTGAGCACTTCATTGGCGATCGCCTTTTGAGTTTTACTTAGTTTTTTTTCAATGCCGTCCAGCCATTTATAAAGGATGTCGAGGTCCATGTGGCTCAGCTCGCCGATGTGTTTGTCAGCGATCTTAAAGTGTAGTGATTCTTTTTTGAGTCGATAGCCTTGGCACTCTGGACAGTCTACGATGGTCATGAATTCTTCTGCCCACTTCCTGATGCGGTCTGATGAGGAGTTGCGATACCAGTGGCCGAGCATATTGACGATACCATTATCTGCCAGATCATACACCTGATCATGTACAGCGTATTTTGATGATTTTGATACGCTCTCGCCTCCACCAAGTAAGATGATGTCTAAGGCTTTCTTAGGTATTTTTTTTATAGGCGTGGAGAAAGTGAATTTATATTTTTTTGCAATCTCCCTGAGCTGCTTGAAGGTGGTATTATCTCTGACTTCTCCGAAGGCGGCGATGCCAGTGTCATTTATTGATTTTGTGTCATCTGGGATTAGCTTGTCCAGGTCTACTTCATGCTTTTTACCCAGTCCTCTACAAGATGGGCAGGTGCCATAGGGTGAGTTAAAGGAGAATGAATTAGGCGATGGTATCTCATATGAGATGCCTGAGTCTGGACACATCAGCTTTTTACTGAACGGGAATACCTTATCGGAGTCTGCCTCGATGACTAAGATCAGGTCATTGCCCATGTCCATGGCGGTATCGATGGAGGCCGCCAGTCGCTCCCGCTTTTCCTTGTCTATTTTGATGCGGTCTATGACCACTTCGATGTCGTGAATCTTGTAGCGATCCACCATCATGCCAGGCTTTAGGTCTTTGATTTCACCGTCTATTCTCACCTTGGTATAGCCCTTCTTTCTGATCTGTTCGAACAGCTCTCGGTAGTGTCCTTTTCTGGATCTGACCAGAGGTGCGAGGATGATGATCTTCTTTTTATTGAATTGCTTCATGATGTGATCATTCAGCTGATCTTCGGTGTACTTCACCATCTTCTTACCCGTGGCAATACTGTATGCGTCACTGGCTCTGGCAAAGAGCAGTCGTAAGAAATCATATAGCTCGGTGGTGGTACCCACAGTGGATCTGGGGTTCCAGCCAGTGGTCTTCTGCTCTATGGATATGACGGGGCTGAGGCCCGTGATCTCTTCTACCTCTGGCCGGTCCATCTTACCTAGAAACTGGCGTGCATATGATGAGAATGTCTCGATATAGCGCCGCTGGCCCTCAGCATAGATGGTGTCAAATGCCAGAGAGGACTTCCCGCTGCCGCTGATGCCAGTGATGACGACCAGCTTATTTCTGGGGATGCGCAGTGAAATATCTTTCAGATTATTCTCACGAGCACCGATGACTTCTATATAATCTTGGTCTAAGTTTGGCATAGGCTAAATATGGCGAAAAGTAATCATTTATCTTGACCTAATCCAAACGTAACTTAGTGGATAAGGTTCGATGTTTGACTATGATTTGCAATAATGAAAAGTATGATTTTTATATATATAATTCAGAAATAAATAATATACTTATGACGATTACGACTTCGCTTCCAGACGCCCTCGTCGCTCAGCTCTCTGAGTATTCAAAGAAGATGAATTTGCCCAAAAATAAATTTATAGAGACTGCACTGCGCCTTTATCTCGATCATCTAAAGAAAGCTGAATATGCCAGGTCGTACCAGATGGCAGGTCAGGATCAAGACGTTATGATGGTAGCAGAGGAATAGATGGGTGGATATCTTGATCAGCTCATTGATACGGAGCTGAAATGAAGCAACGAGAAATATGGCTGACTAATCTCAATTCTACCAAAAGAAGTGAGCAAGCAGGTGTCAGGCCTGTAGTCATCATCAGTGGTAATCTACTCAATACTCATCTGGCAGTCGTAATAGCCTGTCCGCTCACCAGCAAAATTAAGGGATACAAAGGCAATGTGATTTTGCAACCATCAGAGGAGAATGGACTAACAAAAGAATCTGAGATATTGACATTTCATATAAAATCCATCTCTAAGGATAGGCTGCATAAACGAAAAGGGATGATCAGCGAAGAAGAACTGGAAGTCATTAAGTCGACATTGGGAGATATTTTGCGCTACTGAGGGACTTAAAAAAGGCCCGCATCACTGCGAGCCCTTGAAAAGTATTAGGGGCATTATAATTCAATTGCGCAAAAAAACTAGATTAGATGATTTTTATAATAGTGTCACTTTCACAAAATGATCATGGCTGATTTTAATGACCTTCAGTCCTTTTGATCTAATGACTGATCTATCTATCACTGTATGGAGAGACTCAATAGTCTGTCTCAGTTCTAATTGTCCAGTGGTATTATATATTTCCATTTTTTGACCTATCATGCTTTCTGGTACTGATATTGTAAATCCTTCTTTTGCAGGATTCGGATAAGCACGGATAGACTCTATATTTTCTATGATAATGCTGGAGTCAGTTTGATTTTCAAAATCTAATTCAATGCCTAATACATCTAAATCAGAGCTAATGTATTCTTGATCAAATGATGTATCTATGGCTAGCATGTTCTTTAATTGACCTGCTTGCTTGGCTTTGACTTTCAAGGTGATATTGAAGGTCTCTCGCGATATTAACTCTCTGCTGTTTGCTATGAGCTTAATTCCGCCTCTGTCATCAGAGATGAGATGAGAGAGATCACTTCCATACTCGTGTATGATGTCAATGATTTCCATACCATCAAGAGTTAGTCCGAATTGGAGGCCGATATAAGGCTTTAATTCTGACGAAGCTAAACTGATTTCTATGGAGCTGAGTTCTCCTTGAGACAAGCTTCTATTCTCAGCGCTAATCTTTGCTACTTCATTACTTCTGGTGATGGTGAAATTTTCATTCAAATCGCCATATTTATGAATGTCAAGTTCGATTCCATTGACAGAATCAATTTCTGATTGGTCGAATGTGTATTGGTCGAAATTATTTTCAAAGTCAAAAGCATTGAAATCTGAGTAGTCCTCAGCGCGAGAAGTAATGAAATAATGACCTCCACTGATCTCTGTTTCTATGCCGAAAATCAACCGTTTCATCAGTACTACATCTTTCGTAAATGTAATATCACCTGATTTATCTACATCCCCTGCGATGGCCCTGCTCATTTCTATGTCATCAATCCCTAATAGCATTTTTTGTAAGAGTATGATGTCGAAGGTAGAGATGCCATTGAGCAGGTTGCCTGGTGATTGGTTGAATTGTAATACATTACTATTCGCAGTGATTGCCGTATTAGGAACGCTGAAGACTGAGTTGCCGATAAAAGATGCTTCTACACCATTCACGACAAATGAAGCTATGGTATTTATTTTATCTGAAATAGGATGCACTGTGATTGCTGTAGCGTCATTGCTTACTTCTGGCCTGCTGAGACCCTCACACGCTGATGGTCTTAAATTGAGGAGCGCCAGATTTTCTAATTTTTCCAGATCATCCTCGTTAAACAATTGGATAAAGAATCTGTGTGACATGGGGCAGGTGGTACATGCTTCACAGACATTTTGATTAAAGTCTTTTTCGACTGTCACAGAGACAGTTGGGATTGATATGGACTCTAAGTATGTCTTCATTGCTTCCGCCATATCCTTAGCTGAGGCAGTAGCATCAATCGAACCAGCAAAGTCATCAGCGTTACACTGTCTTTGATCGTATGACCAGCACACCGTATTAGAAATGACTATAACCAAGAAATTTACTTGGCTTATATTGCCAAATACATCAGTCACTGCGACAATGACTTTGTATGCTTCGGTTGTATTCGTGAATGGAAAATCTTTTTTTGATAATGTTATAGATGGCCCTTTTTTAGTTATGGGGTTGATGTCACTTACTTCTTCTTCCGTACTAAGTAATCGCACAATGTCAACATTCCAGATCAACTTTTCAATCAGGGGTGTAGAATTTAGGCAAGAGTCATTTGCTCTCAGCGAAAGGACGGTCCTCTCGGGTATGTCAAACACTGAGACTTCTGGTATTATGCCTGTTTCTTCTATGATGGTTGGGGCTCTTGTGTCCTTTATTTGGATGGTTTGTACGTGTGAATAAATACCTTTTACGTCATTGTTAATATAGGTAGCATAAATTTCAGGTTTACTCTCTTCACTAATATTGCACGACTCATCGCCAGTCGCATTCAAATCTTGCACATAGCTGACTTCCTCTGAGGCTTCTATCATATCTACTAGTGTATCATATTCGCACCAGCTAATGAGAGTATGAGTTCTTATAATGGAAGGGATACCTCCGGCTTCTGCCATAAATATTTCGTCTTCATATGTATATGCGACCAAGCCACATTCCTGCTGACACCAGACGGGAGCTACTGCCTCATCTGTATCTAAGCACGACAAAGAGGATGGTAGTTCTATTTCTACGTTATCATCGATACTGCCATCTGCATTTATTCTTTGGCCAGTGACTGTCTCGCCTGTCAGAGATGCAGGCCATTTGATCTTCGTTGGATCAAATACTTCATCCTGATTGACCGTGATGGTTGATTTGCAAAAGGGTTCATCGCTGGAGAGGGAGTTAGAGCTGTCAAGATCTACGAAGTATTCGATGAATAGCTCTCCCGCGTTACAATCATTCACCTTTCCGGTTCTTCTCAGCTCTTCTACGATGGCACTGTCTGAAGTACAATTATCTTGGAAGGTGATCTGGGGTAGTGGGAACTCTTGAGTCATGTCAGAACAGTTAATCATAGCATCAGTACAAAGGATACTAATGTTGCACAAAGGTTCTGTCAGCGCGGGGTCGCCAATAATGACCACTCCTTGATCGATCGATATATTTATCAATTCAGCCTGAGTACTGGTAGCCTCAAATGGCAATCCAGGTATACTTGCAAGCTTTACCTCTGTTCTGACATTGTCAACATCTCGTGCGCTAAAGCAAAGATTAAATGATATGTCAGTCACTTTTAGAACTGGATTATTATCCAGGTAAGTGAATGGCACATGACCAGCTTGTTGGTCCGGATTACCTATTTTGATTCCTGGTACATTTACATCATCAAGTCTTATGAAAGTCAGGTGTGCTGGATTCCATTTGATTCCAGTCTGTAGAGCGCCTAAACCATCCTTTATCTCAGCTGTGACGGACAGGCAGAAGTCTTCGCCAGACTGGACCGTTTTATCTTCGATTACTATGCTGTTAGGACAATTATCACCTGCACATCCCTCTTTTATTTCAATGGTGCCTGTGCACTTAGTGGAACTACCAATAGTCGTTAATGTGTAAGTATAGGTTCCGATATCATCGGATGAGAAGAAAGCGAAGTCTATTCCACTCTGGGAGTTATCAAGCCCTTCTATGTCTAGTAAGTATTCTGCATCTTTATCAAAATTCAAGTCTTGGGCAGAGACAAGAATATCATCGCCAGGGCTGACGAAAAAGCTTTGATTTATACATATAGGATCACTGTCAAATGCACAGAATGAAAGAGGACTTGTGACAGAGACTTCTGACAGACAGATATTAGAATTTCCATCTTGATCAAAGATTGCCAGAGTTACCAAGACTCTATTACAGACATCCTCAGCCGTAAATATAATTTCAGTCTGTGTTCCATAAAGATCACTGTCGGGGCCATAGATGTCTTCACCTGTTCGCGCTATTGAAAATTCAAGACTTTCGGCCGCAGTCTGATTGTCATATGAACCTTCATCAATATCTCGAGCATTCAATACTGGCTGTGATACATCAACACTGATCCGCTCAATGCATAGGGCCACCGGGAGATCTTGATTAGTATCTGCTTGAGCCCAAATACTGGTAGAAAGAAATGTGTATAGATATATGAAGACTAAGAAACGTATCTGTTGGTATATTTTAGTGGTCATAATTATATTTTTAATTCGATGAATTGTCATTTGATTAGAAAGATGTTCGTAGTCCAAGCTCAGCTCCAATTAGCTGGTATTTCTGGCTAATCCCGTATGATACTTGGTTAATGTTATTTAATTGGTGAATCATCCTGCCTCTTGCATAGAGTCCAAATGATGGAGAAAAATTAAAGCTCATGCCCAGATGGCCAATAAGGGAGATGCCTGTCTTTTCTTTTAAGCGATTTTCAGTATCTATTGAAATGTCATATTCTGTGCTCGAGTCTGGATGCCAGTATCCAGATGTATTGAGGCTGATATTTTGGCTGAAGCCTGCACCTACATCAAATGTCATCCGTTGTACGGGAAGCGAGTATGTGAGTTCTATAGGAATGTTGATGTATGAATACGTGTTGATGCGGTTCACATTTTTAATGGTCGTCCTGGTGATCTCAGCATCTCCTATGATGTCTTCCATGCTTCCGTCTAATCTGACAAAGCTGCCTATGACAGTATCTTGAGCTAGGTAGGTTTCTTCATTAGTAATAGTCGCTGCTGATCGCTCGTTGATGTTCAGGTAGCTTAGGCCTATGGTCAATTTTAAATTGGGCATAAGTTCATAGCCAAAGTTGATTCTGGAATTCCATGATTCTAATACTGATTCAGCAGCTTCTCGGCTGGCGTATGTATTAGCCTCTTCTGAATTTACGAGGTCAAAAGTTTTGATGGGGACAAAGTATCCCCCTCCCACTTCTACGCTTATCTTTTTTCTATCTCTGTGATATATGTGCGGACTCCATTTTTTAGGAGCTGTACCAATTTCATTTTTAAATGAGCTGATTAATTCACCATTAGTGAGCATGGGCAATAGTGCATTTGAAAAGATAGAGATGGGGCCTTGCCGATTAACCGAGGTCGCAGATTTGGCTGAAGGAATTATTGGCTCTGCATCAGCAGCTGTGTCATTCTTCTGCGGAGCGACAGGTGGGACCGAATTAATTAGTTTTAGACCTGTAGCAGCTTTAATTGCATTGCCTGCTATACCTGTGCTGAGTGATCCATCTTTTGGAGGTGTTTGACCTGATTGAAGATCGGACTGGATTGGTTTATTGCCATGATGATCTGTGCGTTTTACTAGGTGCTGCTCACTATGACTGACAGCTGGATAAGTACTTTTCTTACTACCTTTTGCCACTATTTTTGCAGGCTCTACTTGATCAGATAGATTGGATTTTGTCACACTTTTAGGTTTTATAGGATCAATTGAATTGTCTGTTTTGCTATGCTTCTCAGGGTTTGATTTAGACTCATTCGGTAGTGTGATGGACTCTGATGTGTAGTCTGTGATTTCCATGTCAGCTGAGCGGAAGAGATAGAGTCCAGCACCAGCGACTAATAGCAAGCCAGATATCAGTAGTATGATTGGAATGATGCGCCTCTTTTTCTCAGCCTGAGGTATATGAGGCTGCACTCTTTGCCATAGCTCATCGGTATTTAGCTTTGCATCATTATCCCCATAATATTTCTTAAGGTCTTTTTCTAAGTGATCCAGATTCATGCTTTGATGTGTTTTGATGGAGAGATGGTCAGCACTTCTTTCATGTATTTTCTTGCATTGGTCAGATGCACTCTTGAGGTGCTTGGTTTGATATTCATGACATCTGCGATTTCTTTGTGTGATAAGCCATTGATCACAAACATTTTAAAAATTTCTCTGCCAGGTGACGGGATTTTTTCTACCATTTTCATAGCCTCTTCTAGTTCTAATATTTTTTCTGCATTTGGATCTTGCACCTTCGACTGGACTTGGACAGAATCCAGAAAGACAATCTTTGCTTTTTCATATTTGCTGATCTTGATGACCTCCCTGAGGAGTATCTTCTTAGCCCATGGATAGAAGAAGCCTCTCTCTTCGTAAGTGTCCATATTATTAAATATATTGATCCAGGTCTCTTGTAGCGCGTCCATGATCGTCGCCTCATCAGCGAGATAATTTAAGGCTGCACTTTTCAGGTAGCCCGAATACTTTTCCAACAGCATCTTTTGATACACTGGATTCCTCCGCTTACACTCCTTTATGATTAATTCGTCCTCCAAGATTGTTATTTGCGTTGGATTAATTTTTCGTTGTGCTGAATGATCCCGTGATATTACTACCTGTGAAAGTACCTTTGATAATTGAATCAAATTCGGTCACCCTCACTTGTAAGTTATCATATATATCAGCATTACTACATTGTAAAGTTCCTTCAAATGTGCCTGTGGTATTTCCTAAAAAAGAAAGGTAACATTGATCTGTTGTAGAAATAATCGTCTCATTAGGATTGACTTGTATATCCGTGATCGCTCCAGTAAAGGCATTGCCATTAAGATCAGCTACCAACAAATTTTCAATCTCATCGCAAACAGTGATGTCTTGGCTGACAGTCTCTGCATTAGTGATGGATATGACTGTACTCTTGCTTTTTTGCTTGATGGCGTCTACAGCCAAAATTTCGATCTGTTCTCCACTCGTAGTGCAGAGTATTAAGATATTATATTGACCCGATTGATCCGTTTCTAATACATTGCTCGTGCCAGCTCTGATAATGTACACTTGCGAATTCGAGATCTGTTGTCCATCACAATCCGTGACCGTACCAGTAAGAGCCACCTTATTTTCAGAATTTTCTTCTACGATTACTTCTACATTCATCTGATCTGAGGAGAATGGTCCGATGGATGTGCCCGGTGATACTTCGCATAGTTCATTATAGAGGCTGAGAGTGATGGTCAGATCTTTCGGCAAAGCGACACAGATTACACCCTCATCATTGGTGGTCTGTAGTCCGAACGGTTGCCCTGCTATTGAAAACAAGAGCTCCGTATTTGTTAGCAGTTGATCCTCGAGGCTCACCGTGATGCAGGTATTAATTAAGTCTCCGATGGGTAGATCTATATTCCACCAAGTAAAGTGGGAGACTCTCGCTTGGTATACATCTCCGACTTTAGTTGCGACTCCTTCTTCTATCCAATAACCTATGGATTGATCAAAATACCACATGGGCATGGATGATGGAGCATCGCTAATTAGCTTATCGGGGATTTGCATTTGAAGTAAGGCTCCTGCATTGGTGTCTGGTTGTAGTTCTCTGCCTTGGTCATCTTCTAAAGTGACGTAGAACATACCATAGCTTCTGAGTGATTGAAGATCATTGTCTAGATTGACACCGACGAGACTACCTGGCATCTTATCAGTCAGGTCAGGGTCATCAGGAGATATGCTAAGGCTTCGCACATATACTGTCCCTGAATATAACTGTCCATCACGCTGTATGCCATTGGGCGCAAATCTCACCGAGGCTCTACTTGTGATGTTGATGGTTTCTCCAGCTTCACCATTGATTATATCTGGTTCTGGGACTAACAGCATATTGATATCGACGATCATATCAAGCGAATTGAGGACATCGATTCTTCTGCCAGTTGGAATAAATCCAGCAGCGGTTATCTCTAACCAAGCACCCTGAGCGCCCGAACTGATGTCCTCGAGCTTAAAATATCCGTATTGATTGGTCCTTACCGTTTGATCATCCATGGAGACGATTGCATTCGCTATGGGAGCGCCTTCTTGGTCAGACACTAAGCCTGACACATCTACTTCGTATATCGTGAATGGCTCGAAGTCGTCTGTGATGATGGTCTCTTCGATGCTATCTTCATGACACGATAGGATCAGTGTGAAGCTCAGCAGTAAGAAACATATGTATAAGAATGACTTTTTCATCTATTGCGTGTTTGTCTATAAAAGGGTTGAAACAGAGAAAACGCTTATGACTTTAGCAGCTATTTTATAAAAGGCGATCATTTTTTTTAGAGAAATTGCCTTTGGGCATCATTACGGTATGTTCTTCTCTGTAAGCTCATAGTTCCACTGCCGTGGTGTAATCTCAGCAGATAACCATGTTATATCGTCTGGAGCCTGCTAAGTATGGGCGTAATCTTGATTTTTCACTGTTTTATGTGTTTAAACTTAAAGGCGAAGTGCTAATTTGCAAATAGCCGGGTTTGATCACCTTAGGGTGTCCTAATAATCAAGGTCACAAACGTTTCATATACTTCCAGTTTCTGGGGTTCCCTTCTTTGATCCATTCGATAGCACTGGCCAGTCTTTTCTGTTGTGTCTTTAGTTTACCTATGTGGCCCATGGATGACTTGCCTACTTTCGATAATAGCTGATGCGGGTCTTTCATCATGTCTGCTTTAAAGAAAGTAAAACTGCAGTGGTGTTTGAATGCGGCCATGCTGCAGATCATCCCTTTATTGGCTAAGTTTGGCATCTTCCACTTAATGGATTCTTCGCAGGCTGGGCATGCAAGATGAATAATGCGTCTGAGTTCTTCTAAGATTGGTTTCGCATCTTCGGAAGCCTCATCGATGTATTGATCTACTACTGTGGATAATGACATACACAAAGGTGCGTAAATATTGTGTTTATATCCGCTGTGACAATCTTGGAATTTGCAGCTATTTTAATATCGGCCTTGTCTTTAAAGGGCACAGCAGCAAAATCGAGAATTATCGACTTTTCTCAGATATATGGCAGGATCCATTCTGTTGGGTATAACCATGCGCCTTTTGGCATACAGCCGGCATCACTTTTTTCGTTACTGTAGGGTGTCATCAGCTATACGCTCATTAATCAAACTTTTGTTCATCTCCAGGTTTTATGAGTTACCTCAATTTAAGTAGGGCGACTGTCAAAGGATATGCTGTTCGCGGTGGTGTTTTTATCAAGACACATTGGAAGCTGATTAGCCTTTATGCCATAGCTGCTGGATGCAGTCTGCTGCTCCTACTTTACGGACTGATCAAAGCAGAAGTCTTAGGGGACCTGCCAGGAGAGGACCAGCTGGCCCGTATAAAGCACCCGACCAGTTCACTCCTCTATGATCAGCACGGAGAACTTATCAATAAGTACTTTATTCAGGATCGGACAGACATTCGGTTTGAAGATGTGCCTGATCATCTAGTTCACGCCTTGTTAGCCACAGAGGATCATAGATTCTATCGTCATCACGGTGTGGACTATCGAAGCCTATGGCGCGTATTGGTCAAGACCATTCTGCTGCAGCAAGATGCGAGTGGGGGTGGTAGCACACTCAGCCAACAAATTATCAAAAATACCTTCGCTCGGAAAAGATATAGACTGCTATCGCCGATCATCAATAAATGGCGTGAGATGATCCTAGCAAAACGACTGGAGCGCTATTATTCCAAAGATGAGCTGGTCGCCCTCTATCTTAATACGGTGTCTTTTGGTGAGAGGGCTTTTGGTCTGCAGACGGCAGCCCATCGATTTTTTAATTGTGCAGTGGAGGCACTTAGCATTAAGGAAGCTGCCACCCTGGTCGGTATGCTTAAGGCGCCCAGCTATTACAGTCCCAGAAGATACCCTGAGCGGGCTAAGCGCAGGCGTAATGTGGTGCTGTCACAGATGTATAAGTATGATTTCCTCGATCGGATCGAGCTCGATAGTCTCACTCAGCTGCCTCTGGATCTGAAGTACAGCTCACCCGCTGATCAAGTCTCTCAGTCGGTATACATCAAGCAGATGGTGAAGCAAGAATTTGATCAGTGGAATGACAGTCTGGATGAGCCCCATCAAATCTATCAAGATGGCTTAAGGATATACAGTACGATAGACCTAAGATTTCAGCAGATCGCGGAGAATGCTGTCAGTGCACATATGCCTGCACTGCAGAAACAATTCTCAGATTCTTGGGATGGGGGTAAGCCCTATGGTGTAAATAACAGGGTTATTGATGATGCTATCATCAAGCATCCGAAGTATCAGGCCTTACGACAGTCTGGCCTACCAGCTAAAGACATCATCTCTCATTTTACAGAAGTGGCAGATCGAAGGTTATGGAGCTGGAGCGGTGTCGAGCAGAGATCCATGACCATGATTGATTCGATCAAGCATGAGCTTAGTCTCCTGCATGCAGCCATGATGGTCACGGAGCTGAGGTCTGGCAGGATCAAGGCCCTCATTGGAGGTAATCATGACGATCGCTATCCACTTAATCATGTACTGGAGCCCCGCCAGGTGGGATCTATCTTTAAGCCGATAGCCTATCTCACTGCCATAGAGAAGGGGATCTCCCCCTGTACTTATTATGATAACGAATTAAGAAACTATGTAGACTATGACGACTGGACACCTAAGAATGCCAACGGCGAATACGGCGGCAGTATGAGTGTAGCTAATGCCTTAGTACACTCAGTGAATACCATCTCCGTGCAGGTCCTGATGAATGCAGGAATTGAGGCAGTGGTCCATATGGCTCAGCGTCTCGGCATCGGATCATACATACCTGAGGTACCTTCTATAGTACTGGGTACAGCGGATATCAGTCTGTACGAGATGATGGGCGCATACGGCACGATAGCTAATGACGGGATTCGGAGCCAGACACACATCATTGACCGAATCGAGAGTAAGCATGGTGACACCTTATACTACCGTACGAGTGAAGCTGCTGATACCATCCTGAAAGAGCAAGATGCTCATACCATGATAGAGATGTTAAAGAGAGTCAGTCAGGAGGGTACCGGTAGGCGCATGCATCAATATGATATTCCTTTTGAAGTAGCGGGCAAGACAGGTACGACTCAGAATCAAAGCGATGGGTGGTACATCGGTGTAGGTCCAGAGCTGGCAGCAGGTGCTTGGGTCGGTACGCAGGATAGAAGAATGCACTTCAGGTATCTTTCTCAAGGATCTGGTTCTAATACGGCTCTACCTATTGTAGGTCGATTTTATGAGTCAGTGGTCAGGGAGAAGCTGGTCAATGAGGCTGCCACTTGGACCGATCAGCCAGATTCTATCGTCTCGTTATTCGACTGTCCACCCACAAGTGAATACGCGGCTGAGCGTATGAATGACTGGATGGAACGCAGAGCTGATGAGTCAGATTTTGCACAGTTCTTAGATAAGCTCTTGGGCAGAAAGCGTCAGTCTGTGGAGGGAGTAAGACGAAATAAAAAGTCAATTTTTGATATATTCAAGGGCTTAGAAAGTAAAAGACAGCGAAGGGATCGGCTAAGAAGGGAACGAAATATCTTAAACACAAAAAAACGAAAGCGTAAACGAAAAAAGCAATCAAATGAATTATAGAAGATTGGGCAAAACGGATCTGCATGTGTCGGAGGTATCTCTGGGGACATGGCAGGTCGGTGGTCGGTGGGGCAGCGGATTCGATCATCAGAATGCTGAGCAGATACTTCGACAAGCCATAGCAGACGGTGTAAATTTTATTGATACCGCGGACGTCTATGAAGCTGGAGAAAGTGAAATAGCTGTCGGGCGTCTGGTGAATCAGTCCAGCGAAGAGATATACATAGCCACAAAATGTGGTAGACGGATATCTCCTCAAATCAGTGAGGCCTATACTCCTAGCATTCTTAGAAAACACGTAGAGGACTCTCTTGGGCGGCTTCAGGTGGAGCGGATCGATCTGATCCAGTTGCATTGTCCACCCACTGAGGTATACTATCGGCCTGAGATTTTTGGGCTTTTCGAAGACCTGCAGCGAGAGGGAAAGATCAGACATCTGGGGGTCAGTGTGGAGAGGGTAGAAGAGGGGATCAAGGCCATCGAATATGCCAATGTCACGACAGTACAGATCATTTATAATCTATTCCGGCAGCGGCCAGCTGATTATTTCTTTGACCTGGCTGCAGCCAGAGATGTAGGAGTTATCGTACGTGTGCCTTTGGCTAGCGGTCTGCTCACTGGTACCTATCATAAAGACACGACTTTTTTAGACGGAGATCATCGTCATGGCAATCGTGATGGGGAGTGGTTTGATAAAGGAGAGACCTTTGCAGGAGTACCTTATGAGTTGGGCTTAGAGGCGGTCAGTCGAATCAAAGCTTTATTTCCAGAATTGCCGAATCTTGCCCCCCTGGCTTTGAGATGGATTTTGCTCCGTGACGAAGTGAGTTGCATCATTCCTGGTGTCTCCAAGATGAGTCAATTAGATTCGAATCTGAATGATAGCCAAGGGATCAAGATTGGATCTGACCAGTTAGCAGAGTTAGATCATATCTATGAGTCTCTGATCAAAGCTCATGTGCATCAGTTATGGTAGCCTCCAGTACAGACTAATTTTATCGTTCGACATAAGAAGGCATCCTATGAAATTACCAAGACTTTATATTTTAATTTGTATCCTAACAGCGACTGGAGTCAGTACAGCTCAAACTAATTTCGAGGGCTCTTTTGATTTTTTAGGGCATCCCAGTTCTTACATCCACCTCAATCGGTTTTCTGAAAATAATGAGACGGGCTATTTTGTATTCAGGCAGAGATATACAGAGATGATCGGGTCTCCCTATTGGTATGAAGGTGAGCTGACGATAGCTACCCTCACACTCAATGATGGGAGTGTGATCGATGATGTACCTTTTAAGTATGATGTATACACTGATGAAATCATCGTCACTCAGCCTGATCAAGGGGAGTTTATCATTGACTCTAAATTCTTTAAAGACATCAGAGTAATGAATAATGACGTACTGCATCACTTTAAAAAATCACATCCAGATCACCCACATAAGTTTTTTGAGCTGCTACTTGAATCAGACGTCATGAGCCTTTTCAAAGACATCGATATCAGATTCAATATCCAAGAAATACGAGTCACGGGGCTCTCCAGCGAAATTAAAAGGTTTAATCGAAGGACTTTGTATTTTATAAAAGCTCAGGATGGCGGACTCAAAGCCATCCAACTGAAGAAGAAGGACATCATGAGCCTTATTCCTTATCATCGACGACAGCTTGCGAAGCATTATATGAGGCAGCATGGCCTGAAGTACAAGTCTGAAGCTGATGTTATCGAACTATTCCAATTTCTAATCCGAGAATCCTGATCGGATATAGAGTCTGCATTCAAGACTGATGCTGCTATACGTTACCCTTTTTAGTGCGCGTCTTTGCTGCTACTCATTCTAAGTCTTAGATTGCTATTAGACTCAGATTTATACTGAGAGGCGAAACTGGTAGCGGCTATAGTAGTACAGATAGATAAGGTCATTCCTGGATGTTCTGATAATCCATCAGTATAATTTCAGCATCTAAATCTATAGAATAAATTTTTCCAATTGACATAAAAAAAGCGGCACCTCTAAGAAGTGCCGCTTTTCATTTATGGATTGATTAAGTATCTCTAATCGATCAAAATCATTTTTTTAGTCGCTTGGTAGCTACCGCTTTCCAGCTGGTAGTATAAGATACCACTACTTGATAGGTCTGACTTCCGAAGCACGATTTCGTTATAGCCTTTTGCGTATTGTGCATTGACTCTATGCAGCTGCTTTCCAGCTATATCAAATACTGTGACAGTCGCCTGACCACCCTCTGGTAGGTTGAATCCTAATCGAGTCTCTGAAGAGAAAGGATTCGGTGTGTTCTGGTACAATGCGATTGATTCATTGTCAGTGTTGTTGAATGTGACGTCCACACCGTATGTTTCAAAATCACTACCAATGTACGCTTCGGAGGCAGTCCTTTCAGAACTGACGAATATTGACTCTTTCAGCTCTACATTCTGAGTGGCTTCAAAGTAAAGTGTGAATAACACATCCTCACCGGTAGCGGTCTGAGCAGTGGCATCGTGCCAGCTCATTGTGAATAGTTCGTCCATAGCGTTAATACTGGTCTCATCGATCTCGATACTACCGGCATTCACATCAGTCAGACGTAGACCTAAGTGGTGGAGCGTCATTTGATATCCGAACACTTGGGCAAAGTTACTTGAGCTGACAGGTACTGAGACCTTCTCACCCTTTGCTAATCGCTGGTTATCAATATTGAATGTGATCTGATTATCACTTCTCTTCTCTGCGGATTTTAAGCCATTGACTGCTGCAGACTGGTTGACATCACCCATTTTGATACCGATGAAGTCTTCTGTCATCATATTGTTAGATAGATCTAATACGACATTGTCTATGACTAAAGGCCAAGGATTCAGTTCGTCAAAGAATACCTGGTCCTTTTTGATGAAGGTCCATGGTGCTACACTGGCTAAATCATCAGTCACACCTAAAATTAATTTCTTCAGTTCTGTCAAATCCAGAGCACTGACTCTACCATCCCCCGACACATCAGAAGCGATAACTTGATATGCATTGTCAAACTCCTCGATAGAGACGATGTGCTGTGACATGAATACTAAGTCAAGCGTACTCACACCGTTCAGGTATGAATCTTCTTTATTAGCTGTCAGCTTATAGTTATTTTCTAAAGGATTGTTTTCGAAAGCATAGGCACCATTACCATCCGTCATGGATTGCTTTGGATATTCTGTCAGATTGGTCGTTGCTGTGACTGCTACATTTTCGATCATGGTACCATAGCTGGTCTGTACTTGACCTGCGATCATGACACCAGCACCTGTATTAACTTCTTCTTCTTCTTCTTCTTCTTCTTCTTCTTCAGTCTGCTCAGGACAGTTATTGTTATTATCACCTAATAGTATTCCGACAGAGCAGAAATCACCATTTCCACTGGCATCCCATACCCATACATCAAGCTCTTGAAATGAAGAGAAATCATTACAGTTAAATGTAATGCCTATCTGATCATCGAAACCTGCTTCACTTGGTCTGATTGGTACTTCACCATCAGCTACGATCGTGAATTGTAGGTCTTCTGCCGCGGTGCAGTTATCAAAACTACCGAAGTCAAACTCTTTTCCCCACACTGCGATCATGCCAGTAGCCTCCATGTATGTTGTCGTCAAGCCGCTGACACAGAATGGTGTCGGTGCTTTCTCATCTCCAAAGCTGACTACAGTACGAGCACTTGATTCATTGCCACAGCCATCTTTCACTCTCCATGTGATGATGTGCTCATCTCCTGGACTTCCTTCTTGTGAGTTCATCGAAGCTTCTGGTCCTTTTACAGTTTTAGTAGCGACGACTTCTCCATCTTTGCTGACCGTGATGATCCATTGTAGCAAGTTGCTACCAGTCATCTCACCACCGCAGAAATCACTCGCTGACGCTGTGATGACATCAGATCCAGTACAGGGTGTATCATCATCTTTAGTAGTAGCTCCTCCTGAAGTATTGACTGTGTATTCAGCAGGGCCATCGATGGTCGGTGCAGTATCATCTATGACTTTGATGACTTGGTCAAATGTGTAGTAGCCGTCTTCATCTACATCAGTATATCTGAAGTACACTGGATCAGCCACTGGTCCGTAGTCAGGACAAGCAGCACATTGGCCTTGAGCCCAGTCTTCTACTGGCTGAAATCTATCTCTGGAGCTATCATTCTCATCATCAATGTCTGAGCCGTTAGCATTATATGCACACCAGTCGACGACCGTCCATCTCTGGATGATCTTCAGGCATGCATCAGAGGCTCTCACAGTGTCTTGCTCCATGCTGTATCCGACAAGGCCACAGTCTGTATCGCACCATACTGGCTCGTCTGTGACTTCATCAGGCATACACGCTGCTGATGATCCCATGCTTACCACAGTTGGTGTCGATGCTACTTTATCATCTGCATCACATTCTAAGTTGATTCCGTCTAGTTCGCCATCATCGTAGTGCTTAGGCCATTTTATCGTATAAGGATCGAATTTAGCGTCAGTTTTCACGCTGATCACCTGACGACAGTAAGCATCTCCCGTATTGAAGTCACCACTGTTATCATTATCGACATACCACTCTCTGACGACTTGCCCACCTGCGCATACATTTGCTCCTTTTTGCTCATTCAGTAGCAGTACATCATAGGTTCTTTCTCCTTCACATGTACCTCCGATCATACCTGGTACCTCTAATGGATCACCATCAGTACAGTCGATCACTCTGTCTTCACAGACCAGAGCTGGTCTTGATTTGTCTTGGACATTGATTTCAATCATACACTGATTGGTATTGCCCGCTTCATCGGTGACGATCAGTACCACTGTGACTATTTTCCCAGCATCTGCACAGCAGAATCTAACAAAATCTCCTGGTACCGCTACTTCACCGAAATTTTCTTTGTTTTTCGCATCAAATGTACATCTGCCTTTACGATCTGTCTCACCTAAGTCGACTAACTCGGTGATTGGATCACAGCTTACAGGCTGATATCCGACTATATTATCATTACAGTCTCTGACGACTTCTTGCCAATCTTCCATTCTTATGACAGTCACAGTGACCTTGCCACATCCTGAGTCATGACTTCCTTCATTTAGAGCCTCGGCATAGACCTTAGCTACACCAAATTCATCTTGTGTCCCAGTTAAAGTGACCGAAAGACCTGCCTCACATACGGGTACTGGAGGTACATCATCTACTACGACTACATTGAATCGCACTTCTGTGCTGTTACCACAGTCATCAGTGACAGTTCCGATGACCTCTATAGGTCCTTGATCATACCAGAGGTCTACCAGGTAGCCATCTTTGACGAATCCCTCATCGGTATACCAGCTGACGCTGACATCTTCATCACAGTTGTCTATGATATTGAGTTCTGGCAGCTTCACCTTAGCGCCACATGTCCAAGGCTCTACGCTGGCAGTGACATCACTGAGCTGGCTGACAGGTACGAGTTCTCCATTGACACGCTCTACGACGACAGGCGCACTAACGTCTTTGATCTCTATGACCTGACGCTCAGTTCTTGATATATCTGCATTACACCAGTCGATCATAGTCCACTCTCTGATGATCTTCTTACCCTGACCACATGCGTCAAATTCGATGTCTTTGTAGCTGACCAATACATTACAGACTCTATCAATGATGGGGACTACTGGATTGGTCTTGCCAATGGTATCTAAGGTGATGGAGATAGAATCTTTAAATACTTTATCCACGACGGTCTTCAGTACCCACAGCTCTTCGCCGTTGATGACTTCTTTGATCATGGTATCTCTCAGCATCTGATCGACGACTACCGGGATGGTATCGAATACTTCTATGATGTTAAGAATGGTATCATGCCGGTCTACGAAGTGAGGAAATGCTGTTCTGACACTTTTAGTTGACTTGTAAATCGATAGAGGTGATCCGAACTCAAAATTGATCGATGCCTCGCCTTCTGGCAGTCGGATATTTTCTATGTAATCACAATTTAAGTCGATATCAATCGGGAATCTTAATGTCTGTACATCTAATGGAAGTGTGGTATATCGCTGAGTCAGGATATCTACATTTTGGATCGAACCGTGCATTAACACTTTTCCAGAATATTTTAACTCTACGATTTCTCCACCATCACTACAGATGTCACCAGTCCTGTTCTCTCTAACGACTAGTTCGCCTAATAGCTCAGGGCCACAGTCACCAAATGCAGCTACTGCTTCGGCTGGCGTAACTAAAGATGAAGGAATCACACCGCTCGGGCTGCACCATAAAGTACAGTCAGGGGGTATCGTACCATCTGCTCTCGCCTCACACGGAGACTCCAGCATCGGTATGATATTAGCTTCGACGATGATCTGACCCCAGCAGGAGTTACCTCCGCAGCTGATTTTGTACTTGACGGTCTTACCTGCGTCTGATCCATTGAGCACTCCCATTCTGAGGAAGTCTCCATCCTCATCATATACTTCTATCTCGTAGTCTCCTGGCTCAGGCGCTTCTAAGAGTATATCTGGAGTTAGTGCTAATTCACAGGCTGTATTGAGACTGATCTGCAATTCTCCATTACAGACTAACTCGTCACACTGCTGTGCGCTGACTGATGAATGAAATGTTAAAAGAAGGGCTAAAAAGGGAATCAGTTTGAGCCAACTGATTTTTGTTCGTTTGTTCTTGGGACAATTCGATTTGATCATATTCACGGTTGATTACTTAGGACTATTACACTCTACATCGAGTTTCCTGAAGTGGAGTAGATTATCTACGACACCTGACAGGGATAACTATTACTACTGACGCAAAAAAAAACATCGGTCATGCTTTTAAGAATTTAAATTGATTGAGTTTAAAATCTTAGAATTCGGAAAAATTGATTAAGAACTCGTAAAAGCAATGACCTGACTTACATCGGTAAAACGAAAATAAGCATAGTCTAGTCGACTTTTCTAACTATAAATGAATAAATAACATATATGTATATTATCTTATATATATTGACTTCAACGTAAGAATATTATGAAAACGCTTTATTTAATATTATCGAACGGGTTTAGGAGACTTATTAGATTAAAAATATTATAATGGTTAATTGAATGGTATTTATTCATCATTAGTGCGATTAGACTGATGCATGTTGAAATATTTATATGATATTTCATTCTTTACATCATAGTTTTGGTATTTGTCCTTAATGCGACTAAAGGATTACAGCAGCTCGCTATTCAGTCAGAAAGCGTAATAATTCGCCTATTCAAGTGATTGTCACTATATTTAGGACTACAATTTCTCAATTTTAAACTTCTACCATGAAAAAACCAAAGGACTTTCTGCAGGCATGTCGCGAGCTTGCTGAGGACAGTTATGTAAACCACACTGGCAAACCGCGAAGGCGAGCTTACCTCTCAGAATTATTAGAAATTTCCAAGTTTTACCACTCTGACCCTGAGCACTTAAAGATTCAGAATTTAGACTCTCATGAATTCAATTACTTCGTTGCAAGGAGCCAGCTCACTGAATCTCATTTAAAGCATACACTCAAGGATAAGAAAGCGTACTTCGATAAATGCAATAAAGATTGGAATCCACAGGGCTTCAGGCGGATCTTTAATGATGTAGGTGACAGATATGATGTGAACGGAATCACTATTTTAGGATATAAGTCATTTGATAAGATATGTGAGCTTGACATCAAGAGGGATGACTTTTTTATACATATTAATAATGTAGATGATATTCCAGCTGGAGACTATTATTTCATCTTTGAGCTTACTGACTTGTGGACTGGTCAATGTTCAGAGTTTGCCTATTTTATGGATTTTGTAAAATAAATAATGGCCTGCTAAGACCCAATAAATACGCGCTCCTACTACTATTGTCCACCATTTTTGGGCTGTTCATGTCACATGCGCAAGGCAATGCTTATCTGCTCAGCGAATCTGAAATCTATGAATGGAAGCAGACAGATTATGCGGGGTTCGTGCTACACAATGATGAAGCTATCAGGCACTATACTACACCCCTAGCTGCTGACACCTTATTTATGGTCTATGAGCAGTATTTGACGGGGCTCATGTACTATACTGAGGATTTTAAAAAGTTGGGTCTTGTTCGCTCCGCATTTTTCGACTTGTACCAGACAGAATTTGTTTCGAAAGGAAAGACAAATTCTGAATATGCCTTTCGCTATAATTTTATCGCCTGCGGGGTGAGTAATGCATTCGATGATCATAAGCAGACCGAGAGACATGCGCTGCAAGCTATTTCGGTATTTGACCAATTCCCTGATTCAATCATCACAGCTGCATTAGCCCTTCAATATGTAAAGACATATTTTATGCTTTGTGGCAGCTATGTAGCTACTGGTAAATATGAAGAGGCACTGCAGGCGAATCGATATCTCTTGTATTGGGTGACAGAATACTATGGAGAGGATCATCGCTACTGGAATCTAATCATCAAGCAAATAGATGCAGCCTTTGCCATGGAAAAATATGCAGAGGCCTATGATCAGTACCAGCTACAATACAGCAACTACCTTTTACAAAAAAATAACCGCCGCTCAGAGAAGGTGGGCTTACTCCTTAAGCTCTCAGATATCTGTCTGCGTATCAATGACAGTGATGGGTATCATAGCTTTATGAGAGATGTCAAATCCCAGATTGAGAGCAGAGATGAAAAAGTATACTATCAATATAATCTGGGGAATCATGCGCTGAAGCAGGATACCAATGCAGCGATCCTCCACTTTGATCAGGCCATCATCCATGACTCGATGTATCTAAGTGCCAAGGCTTTGGACATCCATCATACGCTTGCACTGATCTATGCAAAGCAGCGAGACTTAGAAAAGAGTAAATATCACTTCAAGCAATTGGTATGGAAATCATCTAATCCGAATGCTTCTGATCAACAAGCATCCTCTGAAAACCCTGATGCGCTTTTAATCAGTGCGTATAGTGAATTGCTTAAGATAGCACAGTGGGAGAGTGATCAGTCTGCAGCTGATCATTATGCAGCGCAGCTCATGAGTTCGATCATGCAAATAAAAAATAACGACTATTTCCTAAATGATAAAATCAGGCTTTTCAATCAAACCTATGATTATTTTGGCCAGCTGATCGCCTATTACTCTGAGCGGGATCAAATGGATCACGTATTCTCCGTCTTTAGACAGTCGAAAGCGCAGCTCCTCAAGGAGTCCATGATTAAAAGAAAGAACAATCGATTCGGCTCTTATGAAGAGGAGCTCTTGGTGACAGCACTAAAGACGCAGCTACAAGATGAAACGATAACAGAACAGAAAAGGAAGCTCATCGAAGCTGAGATATATAAGGTCAGAGAAAAAATGAATTACCATATAGCACCTGAAATGCAGTCATCACTGGATGATCTGATGAGTCAAGATTCTATTTCATTGAGTGAATTTAAAAGTGAATTAAGGCAGGGTACAGTCATCTTAGAATATTACCTCGGTAGTGAGTGTAGCTATGCTATGGTCATTGATCGTGATGATGTACAGCTCATCAGTCTACCAGCTGATACCATCATTCAGAATGCTGTGCTGCATTATTTAAAGGCTAACAGAGCGAAGGTCGATCTGTCCGAAGCTGCAGAAGAGATAAAACATATGATCTGGCCACCAAGCTTGGATATAGAAGCGTATGATTTTCTGACCATTATCCCAGATGGTATCATCCATTATTTTCCCTTCGAAGCTTTGAGTGTCAGCCAAGGCTATCTGATAGATCAGGTATCAGTCTCCTATCAGCTCTACAGTGATATGGCGATGATCAACAGTCCCAAGCGGCATCGAGAAGAGAATAGATTATTCGCTGTAGCACCTACTTTTTCAGTGGCGAGTGACTCCGTAGATCATGCTCAGCTCACTGAGCTTAGCTACAATCGAAAAGAAGTAGAGTCCATATTAACCAATTGCGATGGTGTCTCATTGATAGATACGTCAGCAACAAAACAAAACTTCTTGCAGCAGTATCAAGACTACAATCTGTATCACTTCTCCACCCATGCAGTCATCGGAGAGAGTCCTGATGAGTCCTACATCGCATTCTATCATCGCAGTGATGATGATCGTCTATACCAGTACGAGGTAGAATCTCTCGCCTTTGATGCTGATATGGTGGTCCTGAGCGCATGTGAGACAGGCATAGGCACCCTGCTGAAAGGAGAGAGCATGTTTAGCCTGAAGAAAGCCTTCATGCAGAGTGGATGCCAGTCCGTGATATCTTCACTCTGGTCAGTGAATGATCAATGCACAGCTGAAATCATGGACTATTTTTACCAGCATCTGAATGTGGGTATTAGAAAGGATGAGGCATTGAGGCAAGCTAAATTAGACTACCTCAGCGTCGCTGATCCTCAGTATAAGCATCCATTTTACTGGGCTGGATTCACAGTCGTAGGGGATATCGCTCCTGTGTATTCAGCATCTGGTATGGGATATTTTTTATCCATTGGTGCAGTGGCAGGACTACTGTGTATCTTTTTAGTTGCCTTGTACTGCTGGCGTAGATTCTCAGTTTAATTTTGCTAAGAGCTGCTTGGCCTTATCTCGATAGTCATGATCATCCCTGGCAGCTATGATCTTTAGGGCTTGCTTTACTTCCGCTGTGCGATTCAGTTTTAATTGTGCCAGAGCCGTATACCATTCCGCTTTTTGCTTACATGTCTGATCCGCAGCTGCATTGATCTTTTCGAATAGTTCGATGGCTTGCTTATACTTTGCTTGTTCCATAGCCTGATGTCCAAGGTCACAGTGTAGTGAGGTATCGAGTTTGCTATCAGTGGCTTCCCCTCTCACAGTTTCTACTACAGGTGAGCGATAGTAGCTGGCGTATAGTGCATCGTGATCAATAGGCTGCTGCTGATTCAGGTAGAAGTACCCCATGCCCAGTAGGGCGATAAAGGCTGCAGCAACGGCTATCTTTCTATACATCCGAATCCTGAGCGCAGTAGCGGTGCTTTTTTCACTTTGTGGTAATGACTGATTGGTGGTGGATTCTTTCTGATGCAGCTCAGCTCTGACGGATGCTATATTCTTGCTGATGTCAGCCTCTATGAATCCGTCTGCTACATCGCCGAGCGTATGTCGGTGGTCTATGGCTGACTGTAGAGTAGGGTCCTGCTTCATAGCCGCTTCGAATGCAGACTTGTCCGTCGCTGAGAGCTGATCAGACAAGTATTCAGATATTTGGTCGTAAAATTTATTCATAAGATCGTAACTCTTTTATCAGATGTGGATGATCATTGACAATAGAAATCAGTTTTTTAAGACATAGGTGTTTTTTCTTTTTAGCATAGCCTTCAGAGCCAAATTCTAACTCTTTGGCTATCGCTTTCATTTTAAAATTATATGACCAGAGTGTCAGTATCTTCTTGCAGTCTTCTCCGACTAATTCTAATAATTTATTTATCACTTTTGTTTTTTCTTGGCTGATTAGATCCACTGTGATCTGTTCTTCTTCTGATGGTTCTGCTACATTCTCTAAGTCTCCATACACGCGCTGCTTTTTGAATATTTGATACCAGATGAACTTAGCTGATCCGATCAAATAGGCTCTTACATTATTCACTTCGAAGTCCGGCTTCAGGCAGATCTTGAGAAAATTCATGATGCTGTCATTAGTCACTGTGACGATGTCACTCTCTTGGCCTCCGTTACGCATGACAAATCCTCTGACCCAATGATTGAAGTGCTCGTCTTTAAGAATAGCTCTGATCAGCTGATCGCGATTTTGCTGATTTCTAGCGTATGAGATACAATCTTTTGGGCGGTCTAATAAGGGTGTCATATCTATGTGTGCTTTAGATAACATATCGTTACCCCATCGGAAGATTAAAATAATTTGTGAAGCATACGGACGCTGAATTGAAGTTACTAAAAATGTGTGTAACCTGTCGTATCAGTCCGTAGTCTGTGTGAAGTACAGAATCCATTTTCTCCAAATAAATTTGTCGTCATTTGAACACAGAATGAGCCCTATACAGCTTTGGCTGCCAATAATTGATGCTGCCAACTATTAGAAGTAGCTCATAGATTTAGCTGGTGTATTTGCTCAGTGCTAGCTATTTTATCTTGAGGGAATCTTTAGTTGTGTATATATGTATACACGCAGGTCAATTTCTAATTCGATTAATGGATGAGCACTTTAGCTGTGTACGTCCTCGCGTCTTGGCTGATGATGGCCATGATGTAGAGGCCTTCTGGCAGCCTGCTTACATCCAGGATTGACTCCTTGCCACGTTGCTGCACGGTATCTATTTGATAGGGCCTGCCGAGTAGGTCATACATGCTTACTGACTCGATAGTGACCTCGCCCGACTCTACGATGAGGTAGCTATCAGCCGGATTAGGGTAGTAGCTGATGCCTAAGTCATCCAGCGTCTCTACAGTGGGTGTCAAGAATGCACAGTCAGATGCGCTGTATGCGAATATTTCTTGGTACTGACTGTTGATACCCTCTAGCTTGCTGATGCAGATGGAGTCTGCATTGATTGTGTCATAAGAGAGAGTGAGGAATGCCTGCATTTGTAGATTTCTTGATAAGGCTTGTTCAGCTAGCTGTCCTATCAGTTTATCATCTGCGTAGTGATAGGATGCTTTATCAATGCGCTGTTCTCTAGATAGCTTTACACCATCCAGGGATATCTGAAAGCCTATGATGTCAGACTGCATGCTGAGATACGACAGCTCTATGGTCTTAGCTGCTGGATCAATCGCTGTGATCTCTAATCTTAAAGAATCTAAATCTGTGAATTGTCCTGCTGGAAGAGGGCAGTGCTTATGAAATAGATTGTCCTTATTCGCTTCGTTATCCACGGCGCAGGCCCGCGCTAGTAGGGCGTCATAGATAGAGATGTCTCCATCAGCATCCAGATCAAAGCATGACTCTGGACTCATAGATCCAGCGCTGATTTGGCTGATGTATTCGTCTACGTCGTCCATGTCGATTTCACCTGACTGGTTTAGGTCACCGTAGTGCTCGGTGCCACCGCAGATTCCATTGCAGTCGATCTCGGCCTGTCCGAAGGGCTTGCCCAAGCAGTCAGTGTAGGCAGTGCATTCTGGTAGGATGGTCATCTTGATTGAGCCAGATGATCGGTCTATATTAATGCAGCTCTGTGCCCAGTTATTATCATAGCTCAGTTCTTGATAGCCTCGGATATCGGGGAGTCGGCTCCAGTTTACCCTCGCCACCAGGGTGTAGTCGCCATCCGGTACGTCTGTGACGTCTACCCACTGGCAGTCGATGTTGTTCCCATATAGATCTTGGCAGCCGGCAGTGATTCCCATATAGCTACAGAAGTATCGCTGTGCCCCAGTGGGACATTCTGAGTCTTGTACACAGAATCCATTCTTGAAGCCGATGGGCTCACGCTCACCTGCATCGGCGAATAGTAAGTACTCCGCGTAGCCTAAATGATGAAAGTGCTGGTGACAGTTATCATCGGAGAAGTTTGCCTCATTGACCTCTGGAGAGCCGATGATGTAGTCAGCATTGCCCACATTTTTGATAAGGGTGGAGAATCTGACGATGTGCCTGAGTCCGGGGCCTCTTAGGCAGCCCTCTTCGATGAGGCAGCCATCTGTCTTCTCGATGGAGTCCAGGACGATGCTGCTCTCGAAGACCTGCTGGTCGATCTCGAGATCTGGCTGACACCCATCATAGTAGCAGGAGCCATCATCCTCTGTAGCGAATGGATAATAATTACAAGCATCAGGATCGGTACATCCAGGATTGCTGAGGAATTGCCTGATATTCAGATTGATGCTGTCGCTCCAGCCAAATGTAGGGACGTACTTGACTCTGATGAGATACTCTGTGCCAGCTTCCAACGGAATGACGCTGAATCCTGAGGAGGGTGGACAGAAGCTATATTTTTCTGAAAAAGCGATGGCCCCCTCTGGACCGTCAGTCACCTCTCTAAGGCAGTCTTGGTATATCCACATGCTCGTGCCTGGGTAGCGTCGATTACTCAGTTTTAGATCGCAGTTATTGATCTCGTAGAGTCCTGTATTCCGAGGAGTATAGCTGAACCAATACTGCTCTACCTCTGGCCACATCATAGTTTCTATGTCTGGACTGAAGACTTTCGGTACCTCACATGCATAGCCAGCCTCACAGCCAAAGGTGTAAATGATTAAGCTGTCGGTGATCATTTCAGATATGACTGTATCTAGATTTATGGTTACCATCAGCTGCCAGCTGGCGGTATCGACCTGGCTGTCTTCGATGATCAGGCGGTAGCACTTTTTATCTTGGATGAGGAAGCTATTGATGCATGTCTCTCGTGGAGTGCAGCTGGCTAAGTTATTACTCGCGATGACCTTATAGTTCTCATCCTGTAGCGACCAGCTGATATCAGCAGGAAATTCATCAGGAGTGAAGAACAGCGTGACATTATCTATGGCGTGGGCAAAGCACGGTATGCACAGTAAGACCATGGTGATCCACATGCTACACTGGTGTACGCCTTGTAATAAGTTCTTAAGATACATGCTCGACTTACAAATGTAAAATTGCTAAGCCATATGCAATGTCATCTACTGGTAAAAGATGAAGATTTATAATAATTTTTGAAGGCCAGAGATGGAGACTGATCTGGATCAAGACGGAAGTGCTGGCATGATCAGCGTGTCATCATGAGTTTGCATGTTCCTTTAAGAGTTGGC
>CALFUK010000134.1 GCA_937929945.1 uncultured Saprospiraceae bacterium | reverse complement strand
CAACTGCATGGAGCTTTATCTATCAAAGCGAGACCCTTCACAAAATTAAAATCTGTAGTACACAAACTGAAATCCAAAAAACATGAAACTCAACAAATGCGGGCTATTGGGTCTGGTTAGTGCTCAATGTGGGTTAAATTTAAACATATGAAACGTCTATGACGTAGATAGTTAAGACACCCAAGTGGATGATTATACTTATCTATTTGCTGACAGGCATTTCGCCCTGAAATTTAAACATATGAAAACGATCATCTCCATAATTTGCTTGCTGATACCTTACCTTGGCATGACTCAGATGAAAGCCCTGGTAGGCGGTACCCTGATCGATGGATTCGGAGGGGCACCAATCTATAATAGCGTCATCATCGTGGATGGTGATGAGATCGTGCAGGTGGGTCACCAGGGTAATACTGATATCCCTGCTGGTGCTGAAGTCATCTCCACTGAGGGTATGAGTGTGCTGCCCGGTCTGTGGGACATGCACGTACACCTCATGATCAATGGGCACAGTGACTATGCGCACTGGGATACCGCATACATAGATCGCCTGGCGGGAGAGATCATGCCTTCATCGGCGCACCAGCTACTCCGAGCGGGCGTGACCAGCGCGCGGGATCTGGGAGCCCCACTAGATGCCAGCATAGCAGTTAGGGACCGCATCAGCAAGGGAGAGATACCAGGTCCGACTATGTATATGTCTGGCCCTTTTCTCCAGCATGAGCCTTATCCTGGCACTGAGCCATTTCGCTGGGGCATCAATGGTACGGCTGATGCCAGGGCCAAGGTTAGAAAGCTGGCTCAGGCAGGAGTCGACTGCATCAAAGTCGTAGATCAGGATCAGATGACGGTAGAAGAGTTTCAGGCCATCGTGGATGAGTCTCATAAGCACGAGCTGCCAGTGGTCGCCCACTCACATCGGCCAGAAGAAATACGGAGAGGCGTAGCAGCGGGGGTAGATAATTTTGAACATACAGGTCTCTCCTCAGCACCAGAATACCCAGAAGATGTCATGCAGATGATCAGAGAGCGCACGGCACAGATGAATCTGGGACCTCTCTATTGGACGCCTACAGTCGAGGGATTATATAATTATGAATACGTCCGGGACAATCCAGAGAAACTAGATAATGACTGCTGGCACTTAGACCTGCCTCAAGACATCATAGATGATATAGAGGGTTCGATACAGTATCCGGGGAGGCTGCCTTATTTTCAGTTGACCCCGAGTCGTAAGCCGACACTGGAGCGCAAAGTGAAGCAGCTGATCGAAGCGGGAGTCGTCCTACTGATCGGTACTGACAGCGGTATTCCGATGAAGTTTCACTGCCAGTCCACTTGGAATGAGCTGGATGTCTGGGTGAATGAATTTGACTTAGACCCCATGTATGCCATCAAGGCGGCTACTTATTGGCCAGCCAAGATGATGGGCGTAGATGATTTATACGGCACCATCAGTGAAGGCAAGAAGGCTGACATTATCGCGGTAGAGGGCGATGTACTCCGCTGGATCAATCTTCTGTCAGATGTCGATATGGTCATGAAGCACGGTGAGCTGGTGAAGGGAGACGTACGACCTTGACGAGTCAATAGCCTCTAAATTCAATAGTACAAATCCATCATCCTTGTATACCCTAAATTCTAAAATAGGTACCGACCTCAGCTTGATACCCAAAAAAATGTATGAATTCATATAGAAGCTCTATATGAATTCATAGAGGTTTTCCGCAGGTAGATGTATGAAGTTTGCGTTGTGCTGATTTGGCACATATTCATGTAAACCTTTAAAATCTATCACCATGCAAAAAATACAATTTCGACTACTGTTCCTTCCATTGCTACTTTTTTCTGTTATGTCTTATGCTCAGCTTATTAATTCTATCGAAGCACAGTACATTGGTGCGGGTGGTGCTGAGCCGACCAATGGCTATGGCTTATTTACCAAAGATGACATCGCATTAGAAGACAAGAATACCATCTCAATCGACTTTTTTGGTTCTACGAACAATAGCTCTGGCGGCATCAAAAAAGTAGCTTCCATAGAGTATGATGATCCAAATGGTGGTAATGCTTTTACCAATGATGACTTACAGATATCTAACTTTGCCAGTACATCTGGAGATATAGAATTTTATACGTTGAGAGATAATAATGGCGGAGTTAATTCAATGAAATTTGAAGGGGGCAACAGTCCTTTTGGCGTGGCTTTGAGAATTCTACATTCTAATAATATATCGCTGACTTTAAGAGGCAATGGAAATATGACCATTGGAGGCTCTCTCACGGAGAACAGCGATATGCGACTTAAAAAAGAGATTAGCCATTTGGAAGCCGTGCTGCCTAGACTAAATCAGATTTCTGCGTACAGCTACTACTGGAAAGATGAAGCCAGAGGCGACCGTCCCCAGATCGGACTCATGGCACAAGAGGTGGCTACTGAATTTCCAGAGCTGGTCAGTGCAGATGAAGCGGGCATTCTATCGGTATCCTATACGAAGCTGGTCCCGATACTATTAGAGGCCATCAAAGAGCAGCAAGCCTTGATCGGGTCTCTCCAATCTATATCGAAAAAGCAAGATGCACAGCTAGACGCTATAGCTCAGCGACTCAGTCCAATCAAAAAATAAACCTCTCTATCCTTATTCTCTGTACGAATGCAGGGTGTGGTGTAATCACATCCTGTACTTTTTTAACATGTATCTAAAATCGAAGAAGATCAATGACGGTGTGTTGCCAATCATGGCATAATTCAAGTCTCTAATTCTTGGCCTAATACAAACTGCACATTTGATTCTCACTTGCCTTGCTCAAATTCACTTTATAACCATACCTAGCTTATGATTCGATGTTTTACATATTTGGCCTTGTTGTTTCTGTGTCTTAAGCACTTCTGTGTGATGCACGCTCAAGAAGCCACACCGTCAGAAGCTATAGCTGATGCTTATGTGCTCACCATGGACCACATGCAGAATTACCTCAAGATGGCTGTGCTGACTGGGGATATCAGTACTGATGCTACGGCGTCTGAAATTAACGACTTGGGTAGCGAGCTGGTTCAGCTTTTCCAGACTGATCCGTCAAACACCATTGAGCTTTTAGAAGCTTTTGCAGCTGATCTGACTGCGCTGGATGGTGCTGCTGCTGCTGCTGTGCCTTCTGCCCAGTCCAAGCTCCTACCACCTCCTGCCACGACTCCTGCATCTACACTTCCGCATGGTCACCAATACATCAGAGACTTATTGGGTCAAGATATTGGGGAGATGAATTTTCACTCTGCAGAAGCTTCGGAGCTGCGCCAGTACTTATATCATTCTTTACTATACAGCTCTTCAAGCGCCTACGATCGGAGCGTCACTGGATCTCATGATTCAGCTGCAGAGACTAAGATTATGTTTTGTCCTGATGGGAGTTTTGTACAGGTGAATGCTGGTCACCTAAGTGTCGGAGTAGATGGTCTGGACCTAAGTACCAGCGGCGGAGATGATGTCATGAGGGGTTACTGGGATGTGTCGACCCTGCCTAGTGGGCTCCATTTCATATTATTCTACAGCACGGATCCATCGATGCTGGAGGATTCGCCTAATGGTTTTTTACCATTCCCGATCGCGACTTATACGACAGATGCGGTATTGATGCCAGGCGGTGATGGCTATAGTAGGACTATAGATACTGAGGCATGCCGCTAATTTTTGAATATATTAGTAAAATACTTCCAGACAGCTTATTTGTCTTTGTCTCCATACTCGACTAAGTCATAAGCTCTCGAATAAAAAAAATAATCTTCACATATGTTGTCGGCTAGACTCTTTTGTATAGTTGTGTTATTCATGTTATTGAATGTCTCTATTGGTCAAAATAAACTTGACTCTTTATTGAATGTCTTGCAGCAAGATATAGAGCCCCGCGAAAGAATTTTAACGCATAATCGGATCGCTCGCATTCAGATAAATCGAGATACGACGCAGGCTCATTATCATAAGGATATCATGGATTCATTATCCGTCCAGCATAATGACACCTTGGGCAGATTCTTGACGGCTGCGATACAAAATATTTTTGCAGTTAAGAATAACGACTTAGAAAAATCAGAGGCTGTCCTAAAAGAGCAACTGAAGTTAGCGAATGTAATGAATCAAGGGAAATTCAAAACGGGGGTGAACTATGAGCTAAGTATTTTAAAGCAAAAGCAGGGAGAGATGGACAGTGCAATACACTATGCACTGGAAAGCTACAAATTATTTGAAGAGAGTCCTGAGGCGCATGCGATGAATAAATTGATGATCTTAAATCATCTTGGCGGTCTGAGTAAGCAGGCCAATAAATATAAGCAGGCATTGTCTTATTACCTGCGGGCAGATTCTATGTCAGCCAGTATAGACCACTATGCAGCTGCGACTAAAAAGGGAAACTTATATAATGCCATTGGGCGTATCTACTTGACCTTATTGGATACCCTAAATTCGATTGATTATCACAGAAAGAGTATCATAGAATACAAGATTGTCGATGACAAAGCCGGCCAGTCGACATCTTATGGTTTATTGGCTAAGCTGCATATGCCCATGAATCATGATTCTACCTTGGCTTATTTGAGGACTTCTCTCGCTTTAGCACGTGAAGTAGGGAGTGCCTATCACATAGCCGAAGCGCAAAATCTATATGGAGATTATTGGCTGAAGCAAGGTGACTCCAGACAAGCATTAGATTATTACAATAAGTCGTATGATCTTTTTTCTTCGATTGATCGCCTTGGTAGTATTGCGGTTACGACGATGCGTATGGCTAGATTAGAAGAGAAGCAGGGTAATTATCAGCGAGCGCTGAGCCTACTGGACGATGCATCAGTCCATTACGAGTCAACTGAAAATATAGATGGTCGCCAAGCTGTATCTTATTCGAAGGCATTGGTACTGGAAAAACTGGGTCGACATAAGGATGCCATCACTCTATTGTGGGATGCATATAATCTTAAGGATTCTCTGAATTTCATTAAGTATAATAAAGAAGTAAAAGAACTCCAAGTCCAATATGAAACAGAGAAAAAGCAAGCTGCATTAGAAAAACAGGACTTAGTCATATCCAAACAGAGAAGCGAGAGAAAATCGATTTTAGGGATGGGAGGCTTATTATTTTCATTTGCTGGTTTACTCATTTGGAACCTGATCAGTCGATCCAAGAAGAATCGAAAGTTGTCAGTTCAGCGGGATCAGCTACAAGAACAAAAAATTATCCAACTCGAAAAAGAAAAGGAGATCATGTCCATGGCCTCGATGATAGAAGGACAGGAGGCAGAACGGGCCAGAATCGCCAAAGACCTACATGATGGTCTAGGTGGGCTGCTCTCTTCAGTCAAGGTGCGGATGACTACGATCATGGATGAGATCCATCAAATCGAATCTTTTAATATCTACCAGCGTACCACGGAAATGGTGGACGAAGCCTGTGATGAGGTACGTAGGATCTCTCATAATCTGATCCCTGGTGCGCTTCGACTGCAAGGCCTGAAGACGGCGGTACGTCACCTCGCCGAAGAATTAGAATCGACGCATGACCTGACAGTCAGTTCGGAGCTATACGGATTTGATGAGCCTATCGATGAGACCAGGTCGACCTTCATCTACCGCATCATCCAAGAGTCCACGAATAACATTGTCAAATATGCTAAAGCTTCCAAGGTGCTCATTCAGATGTTTGAGTCCGAGGATGAGTATCAGATCGTGATCGAAGATGATGGACAGGGCTTCAGTAAAATTCAAGACAGTGATGGCTTAGGATTAAAGTCGATCAGATCCAGAGTCAACTATCTAAAAGGAACCTTAGATCTGGATACGAGAGTGGGCATCGGTACGACGCTCACGATTAATATTCCGAAGTGATGATCTGAAGTAGGGATATTCATTCGTCATAAAAAGTTGTCCAGTTGGTAATGAAAAGAGTAACCCACGTCTGGCAAGGCAAACTAGAAATTGAATTAAGAATTATATGAATGTCTGTTAAATTACCACTTATTGAAATTCTGAACCCGCTGTATCTCCCATAGAAAGGGAGACTTTACATTTTGGCATTGAGAAGCAAAATGTTAATCCAAAAGCTCCTCATAAAGTGAGCTAAGGTTCCCTTTTTCAAGGGGAATACAAGGGGTTTATAATTACAGGCAAGTATGCGGATATTCATAAAGAATTATTCTTGAATACTCCTGAGACTGCATATGCTTGCCGAATACTAGATTTGGTCAATCAGAAGTTCGTCACTCGATTGACCTACTTAATCCGCTTGTAGGGGAGTCCACCCACCTCGATGTTATCCTGATCGATAATGACTAAGTCTTTATCCACCCCTGCACCGTCACAGTTCATATGGATGCTGCCAGTCTTACAGTCCATGATCTGGTATCCGCAGTCCATGTCATTGTAATCGACGCCTCTGATGGTGATGGTGCCTGCTTTGCCACCTTTAAATCTCCAGGTCCCGACCATGAGTGTGGTTTCGAATTCTCCTTCCAAGATCTGCTCATACTGGTAGCAGGGATCCTCCGTCTCTGCTTTACAGGATAGTAGTAAGATGACTAAAAGAGTCAATAAGAGGGATAAGTTTTTAATCATTTTTACATATCATTTTTGTGCCATACCACCTGCTGTGGAAATGGTATCTCGATTCCATTTTCTCTGAAAAGCTCATCTATCCTGAATCTGATATCACTTTTGATGTCCTCGATCACCAGGATATTACGACTGAAAAAGTGCAGCTCAAAATCGAGGGAGCTACCGCCAAAATTAGTAAATCTTACGAAAGGTGCTGGAAATTCCATCACGTATGGATTGTTTTTTACCGCTCTGAGTAATATCGATTTCACGACAGTCGTGTCCGAGCCATAAGCGACACCGACATCTACGAGGTATTTGATTTTATTATTGTGATGCGTCAGATTTTCCACATGGTTCGTGACCAGCTTAGAGTTAGGTACGATCATGCTGACGTTCGCTCGGGTCTCTACCAGTGTGGTCCGCAGGCCGATGCGCTGCACCGTGCCGATGATACCATCTTCTAGTTTGAGGATGTCGCCTACAGTCACCGTCCTTTCGAAGAGCAGCAGTATGCCAGAGAAGACATCATTAAATGTCTGCTGCAGCCCCAGACCCAGACCGACTAAGAGGGCCGCAGCTCCACCCCAGATCAGCGTCATGTTGAATCCTAAATAATTCAGCGCAATGATGGCAGCAATGACGAAGATGATGTATTTGATGATTTGGTTAAGGGCGATCTGTGCGCCGACCTCGATGCTTCTGGTCTGATAGACACCCACCATGATCAGCTGGGTGAGCAGATCGACGATCACTCTGGCAAACATCAGGACCATCACTGCCAATAAAATGTTACTCAGCTTAAAGTCAAAACTACTACCGCCATACTCCGTATGGAAGAGCGTCAGATCCAAATCAAAATTGCGCAAGATCAGGAAGAGTGCGAAAATGTAGATGATGTACTTCACTCGCTGACTCATCTTGGCCTCAGTGGTCATTGCCGTCTGCCTGCCGCTCTCTTGATCTTGACTCGTGTAGTAGTTATGGACGAGGTAGTGCGTGATAAACCAATCAATGATACGAGCCGCATTGAGAATGAAGAGGCCACCTAGAATCAAGGCCACATTTACATTGACATCTTCGGTGACGAAAAAACTGTGGTTTAGATTTAGGATGTGGACGGCTGCAAATCCCCAGATGAGCAGCACCAAAATTTTCAGATAGTGATAGAAGGACGTAAACTCTGTGGGCTCGATCCCCTTAGGTGACAGGAGTTTGGTGAAGAGTGTACGTTTGATCACCCGGTATAAGATAATCGCCGCCAGAGTCACTAATCCTAAGATGATGACGGACCCGACAGTGAATTCGATATTCCCAATGGTGAACAAAATTTCTCTGACTTCCTCCATAATAGAAACACAAAGATAACGCTTATCCTCTTCTAAGATTATTTAGTTAGATATACTTGTTTGGCCGAGGGATCTGGCTTAGGCCTGTACGTAGATGATGTATTTAGATTGGAAGAATTCTTCCTTAAAATAGCTTGATATAGCTGTCTGCTCGACGTAGTAGTCAGTGGGTACAGCCGCGCATTCTTGTTTCAGGTCCCCGCCCTTGAGTGCTATAAGGCCATTCGGCATCCCATGTACCATCTCTTCTTTGTAAAGATGCCCTGTCCACTTGAGGAGCTGAGAGAGCTGCGCCACGGCCCTGCATACGATGAAGTCATAAGCGCCTGTGAGCTCTTCGACCCGGCTGTGCTCTGTCGTGAGGTTCGTGAGTGATATGGCTGTGCTTACCTCTCTGACCACATTCAGCTTCTTATTGATGCTGTCCACCAGATGAAACTGAGTCTCTGGATACATGATGGCGAGCGGGACACCGGGGAATCCGCCACCTGTCCCAAAGTCCAATACGGTCGCCTTTGGCTTGAAGTCGATGAACTTAGCGATGGCCAGGGAGTGCAGTACGTGCCGCTCATAGAGCTGATCGATGTCTTTGCGTGAGATAACGTTGATCTTATCATTCCATTCTTGGTAGACGGACTGCAGCTGTCTGAACTGATCCATCTGATGAGTCGTGCAGTGAGGGAAGTATGTTTCGATAAGTTTCATATGTTTAAATTCTAAGGTGAAATGCCAATCTGCAAATAACTAAGTTTAATCATCCACTTGGGTTTCTTAATTATGTACGTTATGGACGTTTCATATGCTAGGTTTTACATTTGAATGCCTAATTAGGAATGATGGTCTTAAGCAATTAGATCACCATCCTTTCTTGGGTACAAGAATACGAATTGACATCATGATATAATAGGCTGTCAAGAGTATATCCAGCAAGGGCGCCCATATGATCAGAGCTTCCTCTTTAAGTTTTTTCAATAAGAAATTCGAGATCGTCATCTTGATGCCTGCATAGATGATCAGGATTAACAGTGTGGTCATCAGGCTCATATTCCCCCAGATGGCAGCTGCTGCAGCGAGAGGGTAGATCAGCATTTGACTGCCTGCGAATGCCGATAAGAGTATCTGGTGGTGCCATCGGTATTTTGGTGCGGTGGTCATGTGCCTGGCTTTCTGACTCGAGTAAGCTCTAAGACTTAGTTGGGCATCAGTATAGACGAAGCTGTCAGGATCGATGCAGATGGTCGCATTATCAGGATGCGCGAGTGCAGACACTAAGAGGTCATCATCACCAGACTGGATTGTCATATCGTGCTGATATCCAGCGACCAGCGATCTCTGGTAGCAGATATTGCGACCCACGCCCATGTAGGGCATCCCAGCTAAGGCATAACTCAGGTACTGGACAGCAGTCAGCCAAGTCTCATATCTGCTGAAGGCATTCAGCCAGCCGGGGCCTGGAGTGACAGGACTATAGCCGAGCACCATCTGGTGCTGACCATGAGCTTTGACGGCCATGAGCTTAGCCCAGTGCTGGCTCGCAGGACGACAGTCAGCATCCGTGAGTAAGACGATGTCCGCTCGGCTGTTATCGATGGCTTCTTGCAGCGCGGCCTTCTTACCCGGGCTGTCTACAGTGGCTTTTTGGGGGATGAAATGTGGTGATTCTGCGGCTGAGCTGTGGTCCCATTTGACGCCGTCCGTGGAGTGATCGTCTACAGCGACGACCTGATAGTGGCTATGACGCTGCTGCAGCAGCTGAGGTATCAGTCGGCTGATCTGCTCCTTTGCGTTTTTATATACCACGATAATATCCAGTGGTTGGTCTGCTGGATGCGCTTCAGCTGTCGACTCTCTGTACCAGATCAGTCGGCTGTAAAGGCATAGCCAATAGCTGAGATTGATGATGACTGCGATGATGAGCAAGACTGATCCTAACAACTGTAGGACTTAGCTCTATGACGGATCAGTCGGTTCGGGATCTATGTCTTCCTTCTCTACATCGATGGTGGTATCAGTCACATTCTCATCTACCGCAGGTGGCACTGAGCCAGAGTCATCAGAGATAGACTCTGCGATAGTCGCTGCATCCTCGACTGGATCGCTGTAAGGCCTTGGCCCGATCAGACGCTCCACATCAGATTTGAGCAATACTTCTTTCTCCAGTAGCTGCTTAGCTAAGATATGGAGTTCGTTATTATACTTTTTGAGTAGGTCTTGCGCTCTTTTGTATTCTTTCTCCACGATATTTCTGACCTCGTCATCGATCAGCGTGGCAGTCTCATCGGAGTAGGGTCTCTGGTAGGCATCTTGGGACATCCCATAGAATGATACATTACCTACTTTCTCGTTCATACCGTAGATGGATACCATACCGTAGGCCATCTTAGTCACCTGGTCCAGGTCATTCTGAGCGCCCGTGGAGATCTTATCGAAGATGATCTTTTCTGCGGCTCTACCTCCGAAGGTCATACACATCCTGTCCAGGAGTGCTTCCGTACGCGTGATGTATTCTTCTTTTGGCAGATATTGTGCGTAGCCCAGTGTACCCACGCCTCTTGGTACGATGGTCACTTTGACCAGTGGTGAGGCGTACTCCAGATACCAGCCACAGATGGCATGGCCTGCTTCGTGATAAGCGATGATCTCTTTCTCTTTTGGTGAGATCAGCTTGTTTTTCTTCTCCAGTCCGCCGATGACCCTATCCAGTGCATAGTTAAAGTCATCCATGGAGATTTCCTTCTTGTTTCTTCGGGCAGCTACCAGGGCGGCCTCATTACAGATGTTAGCGATGTCTGCTCCAGCGAATCCTGGGGTCATCTCCGCCAGCGTATGCGAATTGATGGCTTTACCAATCTTAATGTTCTTGAGGTGTACCTTGAAGATGGCTTCTCTTCCTTTCAGGTCTGGCCTGTCGATGCCGATCTGCCTGTCGAATCTGCCAGGTCTGAGTAGTGCAGAATCCAATACGTCAGGTCTGTTCGTCGCAGCCATCAGAATCACCCCTTTGTCTGTGCTGAATCCATCCATCTCTACCAGCAGTTGGTTCAATGTGTTTTCTCGCTCGTCATTGCCACCTTGCATCGCGCCCTTACCTCTGGCTCTACCGATAGCATCGATCTCATCGATGAAGACGATACACGGCGCTTTCTCTCTTGCCTGCTTGAAGAGGTCTCTCACTCTGGAGGCACCGACACCGACGAACATCTCCACGAAGTCTGATCCTGAGATGGAAAAGAACGGGACACCCGCTTCCCCTGCCACAGCTTTGGCAAGCAGGGTCTTACCCGTACCCGGAGGGCCGACCAGCAGGACGCCTTTTGGGATTTTACCTCCCAGTGAAGTGTATTTTTTAGGACTTTTCAAGAAGTCTACTACTTCCATGACTTCTACCTTGGCTTCGTCGAGACCAGCCACGTCTTTAAAGGTGACATTCACCTTGGTGTTCTTATCGAAGAGTGTCGCTTTAGATTTTCCGATGTTGAAGATCTGAGCCCCTGGGCCTCCAGATCCAGTGGCCACGCGCCGCATTATGAAGAGCCACAGGCCGATGATCAGCAGAAAGGGGATCACCCAGCTGAGTATCGGGCCGAGCCAGTCAGTCGGTGTTTTCCATTCGATGGTGACCTTGTGGCCATCACTTTTAAGCTCTTTGATGGCATCATTGAAGTAGTCCATATCCGTCTCGAAGGAATAGTGAGGCTGGATTTGGTTAAAGTTTTTCTGTGTCAAGTTCTCATACTTGCCGCTTTCGATGGCCTCGCTGGTCAGGAAGACTTGCACCGTCTTCTTATTGAGGACATTCACGTGATCTAAGTCACCATCTTTGACGATATCTTCGAACTTGTCCATGCCGATAGTCGGCGTCTGACTCTCCAGGTGGAGGTACAGATTAAGTGCTAAGATGAATAGAATGATGGCGCCGTAAATCCAATATGAATTGACATTTATTTTTTTGGGGTCCTCATTTTTGGGACCTTTCTTATTCTTTTCTGACATTGACAGGGCTGTTTGCTGCAGTTGTAACACCTGAGTGTCACAATGAGTTTGTTATAAAAGTCATAAATCAGCATAGGAAGTTTGCTTGGCATCGCTCCATAACTCCTCGATCTCGTAGAATTCTCTCTTTTCGGGGTGGAATATGTGGACTACTGTATTGAAGTAATCGACTAATATCCACTGAGAGCCTTCTATTCCTTCGGTATGATTAGGGACCTGGCCTTGCTCTTCTTTCAGCCTTTTATTGATATTATTAGAAATTGCTTTGATCTGAGTGACAGAATCACCTTCGCATATGATGAAGTAATCAGCTGGAGATTCGTCCAATTCTGTTAGATCCAATTTGACTATGTTCTTGCCCTTGATGTCTTGAATGCTGTCTATGATCAGCGCATTTAGGTCAGATATAGTTTTCTTATTTACTACGCTTGCTTTGGCTATGCTCAAATTCGTCTGTATTTTTGCCTTTTTCTTCCTCAAATTTACATAAAATAAACGAGTGATATTTGCTTCAGCCCTATTCATCGGTCATAATATCGTCCGATTAGAGACGGTCAATTCGACGAATGACTATGCACTGAAGCTTCTGACCGATGAGAATCCAGCGGATGGCACGGTGGTCACAGCGGTGCAGCAGACTCAGGGGCGAGGTCAGTATGGCTCTACATGGGCCTCACAGGCTGCTCATAATCTTACCCTGTCCATCATCCTGCGGCCAAAGCAGCTGCCCATCCAACGACAGTTCGCCCTCTCTATGGTCACAGCACTGGCCGTTAGATCTCTCTGCCAGTCGTATCATGTAGAGGCGAAGATCAAGTGGCCCAATGACATTTACATCAAACGAAAAAAGACGGCGGGTATCTTGATTCAGAACGGCATCATGAAGCAGCAGATCAGCTCATCTGTCATCGGCATAGGCCTCAATGTGAACCAAACCGACTTTGATCCAAGCCTGCCTAACCCGACCTCCCTCAGCTTGGAGACAGGACAGACCTACGATCTGGAAGTCATCCAGAAAGAGCTCTTGGAGCATTTTGAACGCTTCTATTTAGACCTACTCGCCGCATCGTATGAAGTCCTGCGTGAACAATACCTGGTTGCATTGTTTCAGAAAGACGTAGTCCGCTCCTATCAGCGCCAAGATGGAGGCATATTCAATGGCATCATCAGAAGTGTGACCATACAGGGGAAGCTATGCATGGAGGTGGATGATCAGATAGAAGAGATAGATTTGAAGGATATTAAGTACATTATATAAGCGTCAGTGAGATCAATGCTATCGGCACCAGAGGGATTTCTTTATGGTGCGGCATCATTGCTCACTAAATATCAAACACATGATTGCAAGTATAGTCACCATCGGTGATGAAATATTGATCGGACAGATCATCGACACTAACTCTGCCTGGATGGCGACGCAGCTCAATCTGGCTGGAGTCACCATCAGAGAGATCATCAGTGTCTCGGATACCCGCGAGGGCATCCTATCAGGATTGAGCCAGGCGAGCCAGCACGCAGATATCGTCCTGATGACGGGCGGCCTTGGTCCGACTAAGGATGACATCACTAAGAAGGTCTTGGCAGAATACTTTGGCGATGAGATGGTCTTCGATGAGGCCCTGTGGCTGCGCATCAAGGAGATGTTTGAGCGACGAGGCTACGAGACTACGGAGCTGCATAAGCTGCAGTGCTACATGCCCGCATCCGTGGAGAAGCTGGAGAATCAGATGGGTACGGCCCCCGGTATGCAGTTTGAGCATCAGGGTACGACCTACATCTCCATGCCTGGTGTCCCCTATGAGATGAAGTACATCATGAATACACACGTCCTGCCACGGCTCAGCGAGCTCACGGAGACATTCGTCCATCACAGGACGATCATGACCGTCGGCCAAGGAGAGTCAAGGCTTAGCGAAGCCATCCGAGACATAGAAGAGGGCCTGCCCGAAGACATCAAGCTGGCCTACTTACCAAGCTTGGGCAAAGTACGCATCAGGCTGAGCACCACGGAGAAAGCGACCTCAGGAACCCAAGGCAGGATGAATGAGCTATCAGAACGCATAGCGGAGCGGCTGTCTGAGTATGTCTATGGATATGATGATATCGCATTAGAGAAAGCCATCGGAGATCTGTGTGTGGCAGGTGGTAAAACCATCGCGACGGGAGAGAGCTGTACGGGCGGACTGATCGCGCACCGCATCGTCAGTATACCAGGATCATCAGCCTATTTTCGGGGTGGTATAGTCGCCTATTCTAATGAGCTGAAGCAGAAGCTACTGGCAGTATCCCCATCCACGCTGGAGGCCCATGGAGCCGTCAGTGAGCAGACAGTCAGGGAGATGGCAGACGGCCTACTCGGTCAGACGGGCGCTGATCTTGTGGTGACGGTATCGGGCATCGCTGGCCCCGGAGGAGGGACGGAGGAGAAGCCTGTCGGCACCATCTGGCTGGCCTGCGGAGATGCACAGCAGATCAGGACGCACCGCCTGCAGCTCAGCAAGGACCGCCAGCTGAACATCGATTACACCGCTAATGTGGCTCTGAATATGATGCGGAAGCATTTGACTTCCCAGCGAGAGGAGTAAATCTGAAAAGGCTAGGCCAATTGAGAGAGATATGAGCAATTGAGAGAGATATGAGTTTCTTAGTTATGAGCAATTGAGAGAGTTATGAGATTCTTAGTTATGAGTTATGAGTGAGGGGCTTGTTTGGGTAGAGAGGGTGTGATCCTCCTCTTAGGCTGACCATGGTTGTTGCATATGATAAGAGATTCACTCCTACATGGATTTGACTTCCTAAGAGTGGCATAGATGTATGTCTATAACTGTTTTGATGGTCTCCAAAAATTTATTTTTTACTGAAACG
>CALFUK010000133.1 GCA_937929945.1 uncultured Saprospiraceae bacterium | reverse complement strand
GCTAACTCCATGGTTCTCAGAAAAAGCATTTGATTAAGTATGAACCTATGAGAGTCATCCAGCTATCAGACCAAATCACAACGTCAAAAATCACGGAATATTAAGCACCTTATGAATCTGCAGGCTAAGTTTCCACTGGGGGTGATTTTTGCAGTAGTTGATGGTCTTGATTCTGTTTTCGGCGATGTCAGGGCTGTCCATGGGTTGCAGGTATTGATGAGCGAAGTCGAAGCTTTCGACATCCGTAGGAGAGATGCCTTTTTGGGGATAGATCAGTTTGAGTTCGTGTCCCTGCTTGATGATGATTTCGGTATTTGCCTTAGGGCTCATACAGATCCAGTCGATGCCTTGGGGCAGGGCGATGGTGCCATTCGTCTCTATAGCGAGTTCACAGTGCTGCTGGTGATACTGATCTACGAGGGCTTGGTCCAGCTGTAGGGCTGGCTCGCCTCCCGTGCAGACGACGAATGGGGGAGAGCTGGACTCTGTTGGCCAGAGAGATTTACATTTTTTGACTAAGGCTTCTGCTGTGTATTTGCCGCCATTCACACCATCGGTACCCCAGAAGTCTGTATCGCAAAACTGGCAGATGGCTTTGTGCCGGTCTTCTTCTCTGCCAGACCAGAGGTTACACCCGCTGAATCGGCAGAAGACAGCAGCTCGCCCTGCGTGGTAGCCCTCGCCCTGTATGGTATAGTATATCTCTTTGACCTTATACATGAAGGCGCAAAAGTATAGAAATAAAGAAGATAATGTGCGGCTTAGTTGCTTTTGATCAGATCTTCGAGAAATTGGAATGATCCTGCCTGATTCAGTTCGAAGGTTTCTCTGGGGACGACTTTTTGGATGATGCCGTCTTTACCCACTAAGATCACCCTTCCTAAGCCTAAGTCACCACCAAAGGCGGCTTCTCCTAAGACTTTTCCATTCGCAATGATGGGGAAGTCTAATGGGGAACCTGAACGAAAGTCAATGAGTTCTTGCTTAGATTCGTCTCCGAAGCCGATGACTTGGAGCTGATCTCTGTATTGGCTCTGCATCAGGTTTAGCTGATCTACCTGTGACACACTCATGCCGTCATTCTTGCTCCAGAACCACAGCATGACCATCTTTCCCTTGTAGTCTCCTAAGAAGATTTCATTGCCTTGTATGTCTGGGGCTAAGAATGGGGCGGCTTCACTATTTTCTAAGGACATGACGATGTCTTTCACTGGCGGAGAGAACGAATCGAACTCGATCAGAAAGTGGCCTTGCTCATTCTGAGCTTGCGTCAATGTACTTGTAGTAATTAGGAATGCCGTGGTAATAATAAGGATGATTCGCATAAAATTTGGGTGCTGTGTTTAAAAGCTATTGCAATATCTGAATACTTTGTAGATCATGAAACAGAAGGGGCGTTAATGTTTTCTCAAATGTTGGGTTTATGTGTTCGCGAACCTTATAGCGGCTTCGTTATTCTCTAACTCACCTTAGTTATTGATTTTCTCATGCTTTTCATACTGATGTGATGTGCTTAGCTGGAGTGTGACAGAATGATTGCTTCCACCGATGGATCGATGAGTAGTTCTCTAGCAGCCAGCTTGTGTCACTCTCGCTTGGCTCTGTCAGCTAAGTAAGGCCACATGAGGCTAGTGTATTAGCTCGAGGCTATACTTCAGAAATCGGCTGAATCAGGTCCCATAGATTCCCGTACAGATCAGCGAATACGGCCACTGTACCGTAGGGTTCGGTGGTTTTTTCTCTGATGATTGTCACATCTTGATCGAGGAGATTTTGATAGTCTCGCTCTATATCGTCAGTATAGAGAAAGAGGAAGACGCGGCCGCCAGATTGATTGCCGATGGCGAGACGCTGGTCTTCGGTGGCTGCTTTGGCCAGCAGCAGCTGGCAGCTGCCAGTACCCTGGGGAGCTACCACCACCCACCTTTTAGTCTCTGACAGTATGGTATCCTCTATCAGCTGAAACTTCAGGATGCTTGTGTAGTAGGCGATGGCCTCATCATAGTCTCTGACGACCAAGGCAATTCTGGCTATGTGTTGATTCATGATAAAAATTTATCTCCTTTTGTCTCTCTAACAATCAGGTACATATTAAAGGAGTTAATATATATACAATTTAATTATATCTTTACCTTCTGATTCATAAGGATATAAATTGACTACGATTTTGACATCTCTGGCCTTCAAAAAGATGAAGCAGGAGAGCTACTATTGGGCAGGCATTTTACCTTACATGTAAACGTTTTGAAACGTCCAAGACGCTCATAATTGAGGCACCCAGATATGTGATCTGTCCTTAGTTATTTGCTGATCGGCATTCAGTTCTAAAAATCAAACATATGAAACGTCTATGACGTAGATAGTTTAGACACCCAAGGGGATGAGTAAACTTAGCTATATGCTGATTGGAATCAAGGAAATCAATCATGCTTTACGAGACTGTCACTAAACCTTAGTTTAAGCTGGTTGCAATTCAGTAGAATTTAATTCTTTACCTATTTGGTGAATTTCTTTTTCAATCCTTACTGCTTGTTTAATACTTGGAAATTAGAATCTATCTACTAAGCATACTGCTCGTACTTGAAGACAGGCTTAGGATAGTCTCTGCCGAGTATGATGTCATATTTGAGCAGGTCTTCATCACAACTTGCAGCAGGGTAATGGATCATAGACGGTGGAAGACTTTGCAAGTTAGGGCACCATGCTTTGATAAACGCTCCGTCGGCATCG
>CALFUK010000132.1 GCA_937929945.1 uncultured Saprospiraceae bacterium | reverse complement strand
TAGGACCTCCAGATCTTGGTTCGGCAAACTTTAATTCGCCTAATTCTTTTTTAACAGTTACATTAAGTAATGCGATTGATATTGGAGAAATTTATACTTTAAATGTAAATACCAACTTATTAGGTGCGATAATAATTGAAGAATCTATAGATGGCGTAAACTTCTTTCCTGCATCTGCTTCTCCATTGACTGCAACTATTTTTTCTCCGCAAGATATTGGTATTGCTGCCAGCATTCGAACAAGATATGTTCGACTATCAACGGATGCTAGTTATACTGGAACCTCTTCTTTTGATGCAATATCGTATGAGAATTGTGAATGCCAGCCAACCGCTTTGAGCCCAGAGTATAGAATTAACTCAGATCCATTTGTTTTAAATAATATTGTTGATGTGAATCAAGGTGACAATTTGCTCCTTAATTTCCCCGCAGCTATTTATTTGGGATGGGTGTTTATTTGGACTGGTCCAAATGCATTATATCAAGTCAATGATGCGCCAGTAAATGACAATGATTTTCTAAATTTACTAAATATTCAATCCAATCAAGCAGGTGAATATAAGGTAGTTTACTACGATCCCGTAGGCTGTGTAGATAGTACAACATTTACTGTTAATGTTACTTCAATTTCAAATGAAATTTGTGGCAACGAAATAGATGATAATGGAGATGGAAGAACTGATGAACCATATCCAGGTGGGGTTCAAGATCATCTTCAACTCTGGTTAAGAGGAGATAAAGGAACCAATACAATTGTCGATACGGACCCTGTAACCAGTTGGGCCGATCAATCATCGAATTTATTTTCTGCTAATGCAGATGTCAATTCAACAGATGATCCTATTTACAATGATAACGCAATTAATTTTAATCCTGGGATTGATTTTGATGGTGTCTATACAGATGAGTTTTCAGATGGACTTCACCTAGGTTCTGATTATATATTTGGTAATAATAGTGGAATGCATATTTTTTCAGCTGTCTCACCTACTGGAGGAAATTCATATGATGAATTCTTTGATTTTGGTGGCACTTCTGCTGATGGATATGGGATAAGTTGGTCAGCTACTGATGCAAGATATGGAACGCCAACCGCACATGGAGGAGCCGCTGGCTCTGTCTCAGCAAGTGCTGGTGCTGTTCCTGCCCTATTAGAATTTGAGATTGAATTTGGAAATAACCAAACCTACTATAGGGAAGCTACTGCATTGCAAGTTACTCCAGTCCCTAGTTTGATCAAATTGGATGCAAATGAGATTGCTGAAAGTGATCATTATGGAAGTGTCGCTGGAGGAGATGAACTAGCCGGCCCAGTTTCAATTGGAAGAAAATCATCTAGCCAATTTATGAGTCAAGGTAGAATATTTACAGGTGCTATTTCGGAAGTACTAGTATATGATGATACCTTAAGTCAAGATGAAAGAGAAAGAGTCAATTCATATATGGCTATCAAGTATGGAATGACACTTCCTCATAATTATTACTTATCTGATGGTACATTAATTAAAGATGTTACAGATGGTTATGCAAATAATATTACTGTTATCGCTGTTGATTCGTGTGGTGGATTGGATCAAAGAATGTCCAAGTCTCAAAATGAAACAGGGATTGTGACTATTGGTAATACAGCTATATATTCAACAAATATGGATCATCCTATTTCCTATGTTGCTGATAAGACGGCAATAGTGCTAGGGAATAATGGAGCAGCTTTAAACACTTCTTGGAATGGAACAAATGTACCAAGTAGCGAATATTCAGGAATTGATCGAGTTTGGAAAATTGATGAGTTAACGGATATCAGTTCTATTGCTATGTGGATTGATGTCAATGATGTTGAATTTGATTTGCCTGCACTTCCTCTTTCAAGTGATGGGTTTTATTACATCTTTATTGATGATGACGGTGATTTTACAAATGGAGGAACTACAATAGGGCAATTGAATGAATTTACTAACACAACAATTTATAATTATAATAATCCTGAATCTAGTTATTTCTCATTTGGAGTTCTTTCATTAGAATTATGTAATAATGGTATTGACGATGACGGAGATGGTTTAGTGGATTGCTTAGATCCAGATTGTGAAACAACTTATCATGGTTTTCAAGAAACAAATGTTGGTGTTATTGATTCTGATAATATTTTGGCCGCTTCAGATGGACTTAATGCAACTATTAATGCAGCTAATTCTAGTATTACTGTATTGTTAGATAATGCAATTGATATTGGAGAGATCTATACTTTAAATATAGCATCCAATACTGGGTCTGCAGTAATAATAGAAGAATCTATTGATGGTGTTAATTTCTTTCCAGCAACTAATTCTCCATTGACATCATTAATTTTATTACCTCAAGATGTTAGCTATTCCGCAAGTGTTCGAACAAGATATATTCGACTTTCTACAGATGGAACTTTCACTGGAACATTTTCAATAGATGCTTTTTCATATGACAATTGTGAATGCCAACCATCACCGGCTGCGCTTCCTGAATATCGAATCAATTCCGACCCTTTTACTTTAGGGACTACGGTTACAGTAAATGAAGGGGATGATTTGGTGCTGAATTTTTTTGGTTCCACTTTTCAAAGTTGGGCATTCCATTGGACAGGACCAAATTCATTATATCACGTCAAAGATACAGGGCTTGGGTTTATGGATACACTCGCTCTGAGTAATATGCAAACAGTAAATGCAGGAGATTATCATGTTGTTTACTTTGATGATGTAGGTTGTGTGGATAGCACATCATTTACCGTTAATGTAATCCCAGATGAAATCTGTGGTAATGCCATTGATGATGATGGAGATGGGTTTAGTGATTGTTTAGATTCAGATTGTGCACCAGCAACGATTATTACTAATAATGGTCCAATATGTGAAACAGGTACTTTAAACCTAACAAGTGGTCTTGCTCCTAGTCCAACAAATGTAGTTCCAATATCTTGGATGTGGAATGGGCCAAACGGGTTCACTTCTACCGACGAAGACCCTACCATTGTTGGTGTAGGTCCTATTCATGAGGGCGATTACACGGTTGTTATCACTACTTCTTCTGGTTGTACATCTACAGCAACAACTACAGTAGAAGTTGATTCTACAATCCCAATAATTACTTTAGTTTCTTCGGGTGTATGTATCTCGGATAGCCCAATTGATTTATCCGGATCTACTTTTGATTGTGCAAGTCAACCTGATCCACAAGTATATATTTCTGCTTCGAACGGCACTGGAGACTCGACATGTGGGCTTGGAGGAGAGTTTATTGAAATAACGGCAGCAGCCTGTAATTCATGCGGAGGTTCTATTGATTTAACAGGTTGGACTATTCAAGACAATGAAACTAATCCGGTAGGAGCATTAGGTTCAAGTATTGATATTGTATCAGGAGTACTCCAAGCAGGGGAATCGTTAAGGATTCATAGCGGTTATTTGGATGGCACATTATCTGGTTCGATTACGGGTACTTTAGGAAGTTTATTTACAATAAACAGTTCTCGTGGAGTTTGTCCTATTTGGGATGAAGCTGGCGATAATGCCTTTTTATACGATGATATATCAGTACTTAGAGACAGCGTGTCTATCTATAGTGGAATTGTTAATTATGAGACCCCATCAATTCCATTTTGTGTTGGTACTACACCATTGGGAGGGGTGTTTTCAGGGACAGGAATTAGCGTAAATAATTTTGACCCGGCTGCTGCAGGGCTAGGTACTCATACGATTACTTATATTGCTACCAATGCAAATGGATGTTTACTTTCTACTACTACAGATATAACAGTGTATGATATTCCAACTGTTAGCTTTTCGCTTATACAGGATGCAGATTGTTCGTCGAATACGCTTAACACACTAGAAGGCGGAAGCCCTCTTGGTGGGACCTATAGTGGGCCTGGTGTAAGTGGAGGAAACTTTAATGCTTCTTCAGTTGGAGCTGGTCTTTACACCATTACTTATACTTTTATTAATGAAGGGGGATGTGAAGTTTCTATGACGGATATCTTATCCGTTTTTGATGAAACAGCTGTTACATTGAATTTGCCAGATAAGGATGATTGTTTATCAAGTACTAGTCTAACACTTTCTGGCGGTACTCCCTCAGGAGGAGTATATACTGGGTTAGGAGTAACTGGAAACAACTTCGATGCAAGTACTGCTGGAGTGGGAATTCATGAAATAACTTATTCCTTAACAGATGGAAATGGCTGTCTTAGTACAACGACAGATTTTGTAGTTGTGCATGCAAATCCGATTGTTGATTTTACACTTTCAAATTCTGAAGACTGTGTAATGAATACTACATTTTTATTAAATGAAGGTACACCTAGTGGAGGTTTTTATTCAGGCGCTGGAGTTAGTGGTAATAATTTTGATGCAAGTATGGCTGGTTTGGGAACTCACGTAATTACCTACACTTATACAGATGGAAATGGATGTAATTCTACAACAACAGCGAGTATTGAAGTTGTTAATCCAGAAATAGGAAGCTTAACTTTACCAAGTACAGAAACATGTAGTATAGAAACTACTTTTCCGCTTAGTGGCGGAATTCCAACTGGTGGAGTATTTTCAGGAATCGGAGTTACTGGAAATAATTTTGACCCATCGGTAGCAGGACCTGGAACCGAAACGATTACATATACTTTTACAGATAGCAATGGTTGTTTAAATTTTGCAACTCAGGATATTACAATTAATGCTCCAGTAAGTATTAATTCTATTACCGCGATGAATCCAATTTCTTGTGGAGGAACTGATGGAAGTATTACTATAAATGTAACAAATGGAACTACAAGCCCACAATTTAGAATCAATGGAGGGGCTTGGCAGTATTCGAATTTTTTCGGAAACTTAGCTATTGGGGATTATATAATCGAAGCAAGAAATGATGATGGAAATTGTTTATTTGAGTATGCCTCAAATCCTGTAACATTAGTTAGTCCCAATAACCCAATAGCAGAGATTAATTTACCTCCTTCTGCATGTATTAATGCGTCTATTAATTTGGATGCTACTAATGATGCTAGTGGCGCAACTTATACTTGGGATTTTGGATCTGATGCAACGCCAGCCACAGGTACTGGATTGTCTCCCCCTGCAGTAACGTTTAGTTCTTCAGGTATGAAAACAGTCACTCTAACAGTAAGCTTAAATGGATGTATAGCAATTGATTCTAAAATTTTAGAGGTGTATGATTTACCAACACCTAGCTTACTTTTAAGTGACACCATTGCCTGTTCTTCTGAAACAACTCATACTTTAGATGGGCAGTTACCGGTAGGAGGAATGTTTTCTGGTTTAGGTGTTTCTGGCAGTAATTTTGATCCATCAGCGGTGCCAGTTGGAAAACATGAAATAATTTATTCGTATGAGGATACGAATGGATGTATAGGTTTGGCATTTGATTCTATTGAAGTATTTTCATTACCTAGTTTGACATTATCTTTGCCTACGAAAGAGACTTGCGTTTCTGCTTCTAGTATAATCTTGTCGGGTGCGAATATTCCTGGAGGAATGTTTTCAGGTCCTGGAGTAACTGGAAATTTATTTGATCCTTCAATACCTGGAGTAGGGGTCCATCAAATCATCTACACTTATACAGATGGTAATGGTTGTGTGAATTCAACAACAGATAATATAACGGTGTATGATGATCCTGTTATTAATTTAGTGACTTCATCTGATCCAACTACATGCGGTGGTACAGAAGGTAGTATAACTATTACTGCTAGTAGTGGTTCTACTAGTCTTCAGTATAGAATCAATGGTGGACCATGGCAATATTCCAATTTCTTTGGAGGCTTAATGAGAGGCGCTTATTTAGTGGAAGTTCAAAATGATAATGGATTTTGTATTACAACATTTAATCAAAATCCAGTTATGCTTTCTGACCCATCTATTCTATTGATAAATTCACAAATAATCTCAAATTACTTAGGAGAGAATATTTCATGCCTAGGAGAGTCAGATGGCTTTGCCGTTTCGACTGTAAGTAATGGTCAGCCACCTTATACTTTCGATTGGAGTAATGGTCAAATGGGCGATACACTAAGAAATGTACCTGCTGGTACATATTATGTAACAGCAACTGATGGTAATAATTGTACAGTATTAGATACAGTAGTAATGAACGACCCACCTCCATTAGGAGCAAGTGCGACCTATTCTCATATTTCATGCTATGGTGGTTTTGATGGTTCAATTGATGTGACAGCTATTGGGGGTGTAGGAGCATACACCTACTCTTGGAGTGATCTAGAACCTGAAGCGTATTGGGCTTTTGATAGATCTACAGATGATATAACAGGCAATGAGCATCATGCTAGATCGGTAGAGGGAAATTTGCAATATTCTACTGATGCAGTGGATGGTGATTACTCTGCAGTTTTTGATGGGGGAGAAGGAATATTTTATGATGATGATATTTCATTTATGGAGTCTTCGTTTACGGAAAGGACTGTTACCATGTGGATCAAACCCGATTTTGGTGGGACGCAGGTTTTATATGACGAGGGGGAAATAGATGGTGGGATTACGCTAAGATTACGTGATAGAAAGCTTGAAGGAGCAATCTCATTTGGTGGTATATCTTATAGGAGTTATAGCTTGAACATTCCAAATGATTCTGATTGGCATCAGGTAGGATTCATTTATGATAATGGGGAATTTGTTTTATTGTTGGATGGATTATTAGGTACATCAGCAACGATTCCAGCTGATACTATTTATTTGGCCCCATCTCCAGAAAATTGGAGTGGTCTAGGACAAACTATTTCATCAGATGCTTTTGGCAACTTTGAATTTATAGATTTTTTCGGAATCATCCTTCCATATCAGACTAACTTTTACAGTGGCTTAATGGACAATGTGAGTTTCCACAATAAAGCATTATATCCTCAACAAATATCTGACAATAACACTGCCGATGGAGATAGATCAGGTCTTCCAGCAGGAGATTATATTGTATATGTTTATGACCTTAATGGATGTATTGATTCGGTCACACTTACCTTAACTCAACCAGATTCTTTAGCCTTGACTGCGGATATTGTTGATGTTGCTTGTAACGGTGGAAGTGATGGAGCTATCGATCTAATTATTAATGGAGGCACGGGACCTTTTATGCAAATTTGGTCAACTTCAGAAACTACAGAGGATATTTCAGGTTTGAATATAGGGACATATCATGTTACCGTTACGGATGCTAATGGTTGTTCGGTAGTTGATATGTTTGCAGTAAATGAGCCTAGTATACTTTCAGCGACTGCTGAGGTTACCTCTAATTTTGTAGGCGGGCATAATGTTAGTTGTTTCAATGCGTCTGATGGCTCAGCAAGAGCGGTACCTTCAGGAGGGACTAGCCCATTTACTTATCTATGGAGCAATGGTGCAACTGATCAAGTGAATAATAATATTGGCTCTGGTTCCTTTCAAGTTACGGTAACAGATGTTAATGGCTGTTCTACAATTACAAATGTTTCATTATCTAATCCAATAGAAAATAATGTTAATATCAATATTTCTTCTTCTTATTTAGGGGAGCACATTTCTTGTGAAGGGGCTTCAGATGGGCAAGTTTCGGCTGTAGCTACAAATGGGGTGCCACCATATTCCTATTCTTGGAGTAATGGTACTAGCGGGCCGAATATAAATAATCTTTCAGCTGGAACTTATACGGTCACATCTTCTGATGCTAATGGTTGTACTGCAGTAAATAGTATTACACTTAATGATCCACCAAGTATTGTTTTGAATGCTTTTGTTTCATCCAATTACAACGGTGCAGATGTTACATGTCCAGGTGCAATTGATGGAGAAGCTACAGTTACTGTTACGGGTGGAATCGGCACTTATACTTATGAATGGAGCAATGGAGCTAACTCAAATATAATGAACGGTGTTGGAGCAGGGCAATATTATGTGACTGTTACAGATCAATTTAATTGTGAAGCTTCACAATTGGTGGTGATAAATAATCCACCTGATTTAGAGATTCCAGTGATTAATGTTTTAAATGATTACAACGGTTTTAGTTCTAGCTGCTCCAGTGGGTCTGATGGAGAATTAGAAGCAGCTCCAGTCGGAGGGGTTCCACCTTATACTTATGAATGGAGCAATGGAGCAAATACTTCTACTATAACTAACTTAGTGGAAGGCTTATATGAGCTTACAGTTTCGGATGCAAATTCATGTACTAATGTAAACTCTATTGAAATTACAGAACCAGATCCTTTAGAATTGGATCTTGAAGGAAATGCACCTTCCGATTGTGGAATGAATAATGGGTCTGTTGTAATGACTGCTTCTGGAGGTGTTGGATTATATGAGTACAGTTTAGATGGAACCATATACCAAAGTTCTAATGTATTTACAGGTCTAAGCTCTGGTACTTATTTTGGATATGTGAGAAGTACTATTGGTAATTGTACTTACGGTCCAAAATCAGTGTTTATAAACCCTCCTAATGCACCGACAATAGATAATATAACTATTATAAATCCTTCAACAGCAAGCTCTAATGATGGGGGTGTATTAATTGGTGCATCAGGATCATCGTTGGTCGAGTATAGTATTGATGGAACCAATTGGCAGACTAGTAATTTGTTTACCAATCTAGTAGAAGGAAATTATACAATATCTATCCGCCTTCAAGGATTTAACTGTATTACAGTTTCAGACGTAACCTTGGTTGCAGGAGGTGGGGTAGTAGGTCAATCTGCTGGGGAAGATTATTGTTCTGATAATTTAAGCGGAGTTTCTTTTGTGGAGGTTTATTATATTCCATTTCAAGAGGATCATATTCTTACGGCTTTGTCAACCATTTATCCTAATGATTGTCCTGGTAAGATTGTGGAAGATCCAATAAAGTCCTATATCTCGATAGGAGTTGTTGAGCAGGGTACAGTGATTACTTATGATCATTGGGAAGATGGCTTAGAAGGGAACCTTTCTATTCCAATACAGGCTACTACAGAAATTTGGGGTGATGGTGACCCTTCCAATGGAATCGCTCCTGGTTATGTAATTGATAAATTTAATGCAGCAGATATAATAGTTTTAAACAATGCTGTTCAATCCACAACAAGGCAAGAAGTAATTGATTTTGATGGTGGAGATAAAATTGGTAGTAGAGGTAACTTAAGTATGACTAGATTAGGATGGTCAACTGGACCAGAAGTCTTTTTTGCAGGTGCATTGGAGGTTTATCCAACTAGAGAATGGGGTACTGAGTATGATATTCCAGTCGGCCCTAATACAAATGTCAATGATTTATTTGAATACACAGGTGCTGTTATACTTGCCAAACAACTAACTCAAGTTCAAATTGATGCAGATGGGAATGGAAGTTTTGAAACTAACATTACATTACAAGAAGGAGAGTCTCATCTCATAAATTCGGGATTATTTAGTGGTGGAAAGATTTCTACTGATTTTGATGTTCAGGTTCATTTAATAACTGGAGATATTTGCCATATCTATGAATCAAGGTGGTTTACACTAAGGCCAACTTCTGCATGGAGTGATAGTTATTTGAACCCCGTGACTACAGTAAACAATGGTGATATCATCCATCTAGATTTTATTAATGTACCTACATATGTTCATTTATATAACCCCAACTCTACGGACATTACTGTTAATTGGGAAACTTCAAATGGTTTTCAAGCTGGAGTTCCTGTTTTAGCGGGTAGTACTAATATTATTGAAGTTCCCCAGAATACCGGAACGAAATTTTACTCAACTGCTAATGAACCATTTTATGCTATCGCTACAATAGATAGCGATTTAGGAAAGAATGCAAGAAATGATTGGGGCTTTGCTTTAAGTCCAGAGAATACACTTTCTTCACAAATCACTTTGGTTGGATTTGCTCCAGGTTCAAATCCTTTTATTGCTACTACCGAAAACTCAGCACCTGTATGGCTAACTGCTGATTATCCTTCAGGAAGTTCAAGGACAAAGGCAATTACAATTTGTATTGATTATAATGGTGATGGAGGTACTCTAATTGATACTTATGGCACGGAACATGACGCAACAGTTGTCTTAGAACCATTAGAAAATGCAATATTATATGACCCAGATGGAGATCAAACAGGGATGCAAATTTGGGTTTGTGATGGATCTGATGCACTAATTGCTGGTGCATGGGGCCAAAATCCTGCAGATGTAATTACTGAAAGACATGCACTGGATCTCGGTGTTGGTTTACCAAATGGAATTCCATTTGCCACATCAAAGTGTGTCGAACTTACAAAAGATTATAATTCAAATGGCTTATATGATGAATGCGATGAGATTGGTTATACAATACTTATTACAAATACTGGAGCCTTGCCTATAAATTCTGGCTTGTTAAGTATAATTGATACCCTACCTTCAGATCTTACTTATCTTGAAAATAGTACAACTACAATAATAGATGGAGTAGTGACTAATCTTACAGATAATAGTTCTCCTTCAACTCCCTTTCCATTGGATGAAACAGGAATTACTTATAATGATGCTATTATTTTCCCAGGAGATTCAATAATTTATAAATTCGAAGCATCCATCAATGATATAAGCGCATCTACTTTTGTGAGAAATAGAGCAGTGATTACAAATAATCAAAAATTTCTTTACCCTGAAGTTACCTTTCCTGTAGCTGAACCTATAGGTCCATTGTTGACTGGAATTCCTGCAGACGAAACAATTAGTTGTGATGAAGATTTAGAAACGCCTTCAATTGGTTCTGATATTTATGCAACTAATAATTGTGAACAGATGGAGAATATTCCTAAAGGAATGTGGCAAATTTTCAGTGTAGACAGTCAAGACATTACTTCTGGTGAAATCGGCTCAAACGCAATTGACGGTAACCCGAATACTACATGGAGTACTCAATTTAATGGAGGAAGTCCAGGCCATGCTCATGAAATTATTATTGATTTAGGTGCAACATATAATGTATCTGGTTTTAAGTATCTTCCTAGATTATCAGGTACAGATGGACGAATTGAAGATTTTGAGTTTTATGTTTCTCCAAATACCACAGATTGGGGCCCCGCATTGATTTCTGGGTCTTGGTCTGGAAGCTATGTTGAGGAACAAGAGGTGTTTAATATTAAATCAGGAAGATATGTTCGACTTGTTGCCTTGTCTGAAATTAATGGAAATCCATGGACTTCGGTGGGAGAGATTGATGTATTGCAATGTTCAGTCTACACCCCTGTGGATATTGTGTTTTCGGAAATAAGCACACAAACTAATGATGGCTCTGCAACTGATGATTGTTATGAAATAAATAGAATATGGGAATCCACTGATCACTGTGGTCAGATTTCGACGCATTCGCAAACAATTATTGTACAAGATATTGAAAGTCCTGTCTTTTCTGGTATTCCTTCGAATACTTCAGTCCCAGCTTCAAGTATTCCAGCTCCTCCAATCCTTGATTGTAGTATAGTTTCGAATTTAGCACTTGGAAAATCAACCTCTCAATCAAGTATTAACTTGGGAGCAGGAAGCGATAATGCTGTGGATGGCAATACAGATGGGGTTTTTGCAAATGGTTCGGTGAGTCAGACGAATTTGGACTTGGAAGCATGGTGGGAGGTGGATTTGTCAGCTGTATATCCGATTTCTGAGATTGAAGTCTGGAATCGTACAGATTCTGGATCTTCAGATTTGACCAATTATCATATTTTGGTTTCTGATAGTCCGTTTCAATCAAATGACTTGTCAACGACTCTCTTGGACGCAAAGGTTAAATCGTTTTTTCAATCATCTACTGCAGGCACTCCTACTGCAATTAATATAAATACTTCGGGCAGGTATGTAAGAATTCAATTACAAGGAACTGCACATTTGAGAATTGCAGAAGTAATTGTAAGACAATCTTGTATAGATGTAACAGATAACTGTGATCAATTTTTAAATATTAATTATTCAGAGCTTATTGGGCCTGGTACATGTAATTTTGAAATTACAAGAACTTGGACTAGTGAAGATAACTGTGGTAACACTGCAAGTGCATCTCAAGTAATTTCAGTTTCTTCACCTATTAGTTTAAGTCCAATCGTGGTTTCAACTTATAATGGTTCACAGATATCTTGTAATGGTTCGTCTAATGGATCTGCAGGTGTATTTGTGACTGGTGCAATAGAGCCTTTTACTATTAATTGGAGTAATGGTCAGACTGGAGATCTAGCTACAAATTTAATGGCAGGAACTTATTTAATTACCGTTGCGGATGCCAATGGTTGTTCAGTTGTCGATTCAATTACCTTATTTGAACCTAATGAGATATTGGTAAATACAAGTGTTACATCTAATTATAATGGAAGAGATATATCATGTAATGGTTCTCTTGATGGAAGTATTTTTGCGACTGCTTCAGGAGGTGTAGGAGCTCTTACCTACGAGTGGAGTAATTCTGATAATTCACAAAGTGTAAATGGAATTCCTGCCGGTAATTATACTGTAACCGTAACGGATCAGAATGATTGCTCAAGTGTGTCTTCTGTTGAACTAGTTAATCCTCCACCTCTGGATCTAAGTGTTTCTGTGAGTTCAAATTATTTGGGCCAACAAATTTCTTGCCCTCAAGGAAGTGATGGAGAAGCTACTGCTACCTCAGTTGGAGGGACGGGTTTAATTACTTATAACTGGAGTAATTCTTATTCGGGAAGCATTAACCCTAACTTAATTGATGGAAAATATTTTGTGACAGCAACTGACGAAAATGGTTGCCAAGTGGTTGATTCAATAACTCTCGTCGATCCAGCTGAGATTAATGTTGTTGATTTTAATTTGCTAGATCCAACTACTTGTGAAGGGGCGGATGGAGAAATATCTGTAAATGCTTCGGGAGGAATCGGAGCTTATCAATATAGATTAGGTGCAACTGGTTTATGGCAATTGTCGAATATATTTTCTGGCTTGATATCAGGAAATTATATGATCTATATTAGGAACTCTGATGGGAGTTGCGAAGCAGGACCATTTGAGGCAATCTTAGATGATCCGATTCCTTTTGCTTGTCCTGTTATTACAGTCGTTGATACTACGGTCTACTGTGGAACGGATATATCCGTCGAACTAAGAATAGATCCTATAGTTGATGCAACGGGCTATACGTGGTCAGCTCCACCTGGCCTAATAGTACAATCTGGTCAAGGTACAACCGATGTTGTGATTAATCTAAATGAAAGTCCAGATGGATTTTATGAGATATGTGTTGTAACAAATAGTAATTGCAGTGATTCTCCAGTATGCTGCATTACTTTACAAGCTGTTTCTTGTATTGAAGATTGCACAAACGGTATTGATGATGATGGAGATGGACTTGTTGATTTGAGCGATCCAGATTGCCTAGATTGTGAATCTCTTTATAGTTCTGATCTAACCTATTTACATAAAGTAGATCGATTCACTGGAGCTAAGTTTGACACTCTGAATTCAGTAGCTCTTAGTTTCGGAGGAGATGCTGTGGGTTTAGATCCTATTAGTAATCGGTTTTACTTTTTAGAAGCTGGAAGTGTTAATCCACAAGTTTCTTATTTGGATCCATCAACTAGTTCTCAAATAAACACTGGAGTAAATATACCTTCTAACAGCGAGGTGAAAAGCCTAGGGTTCAATTCTTTAGGCACAGGTTTCGCCCTAGCTGATAATGGGCAACTATATCAATTAAACACAAATTATTCAACATCTGATATTGTAACCGTAACTTTGATTAGTTCATTCACAGCTGGAACTGTCGGAGATCTTGCATTAGATGCAGATGGTATCATTTGGGCAGTTGTTAATAGTAATCAACTTATAAGAATAGATCCTACTATAGCAACTCCTTCCTATACTTTAGTTGGAGCAATAAGTGAAGTCTCTAATTTTGGGGCAAGTCCAATTACTTCAGTAGCACTTATTAGTTCTGGTGAGATGCTAGTGGGTGCTGGGTCAAATCTATATTCAGTCAATATGGCAAATCTTCAAGGAACTTTGGTTGGAAGTATCGGCGCACCTACATTTGATTTTACTTCTTGTTCATTTCCTTCATTTTCGCCAGCACTTATAGCGACAATGTCTGCTGATCCGAGTACTGGATCTGCGCCTGGTGATACAGTAACATATACTATCCTGATTGAAAATACTGGAGATATAGTTCTTACACTTGTAGATCTGTTAAATGCAGTTCCCGGAGGAGTAAACTACCTACCTGGATCTACCGTACTTAATGGTAGCCCAATATCTGATATATCAGGAGAAATGCCATTCTTTATTGGCGGTTTAGTTAATTCTAGTACCTATCCGAATGGGACACTAGTCACTGATTCAATAACTACAATATCTTATGATGTTGTTATTGATTGTTGTCCTATTATGTCTCAGATTAGTAACCAAGCGACGGTCACAACCGAAGCCTTATCTACATCTTTGTTGACTGATGATTTGAGTGTTACTGGTAGCTTAAATCCAACAGTTTTCAATGTCTCGACTTTAGCTGCACCAAGTATAACCTCAGCATCTAATTTATCGCTTAATTGCAATGTTCTCACGAATACTGCAGCTATTACGGCTTGGTTAAATAATCATGGTGGTGCAACTGCTTCAGTGGATTGCGGTATTGTGACTTGGGCTGATGACTATGCTGGACTTATACCTAGTTGTGGGGAAACTGGTTCCGTGACAGTTGAATTTACTGCTGAAAATGAATGTGGTGTTTCCGTTTCTACTTCGGCATCGATAACTATATCAGATAATATAGACCCTGAATTTACCATTTTGGCGATAGATACGGCTGTAGTCTGTGATGGGCTAGGTAATATCGATGATCTTAACAGCTGGTTGGCCAATAATGGGGGTGCCTTAGCAATTGATTCTTGTGTCGGAGATCCAAATCAGCTGACTTGGTCGCACGATTATATAAGTGGTGGTGTTCCTATTTTACCTTCTTGTAATTTTGATACAACGAATGTACTAAATGTAGTCTTTACTGTAGAGGATGAGTGTTTTAATACAATTTCTACTTCTGCAAGGTTCATGATAATAGATGAAGATCCACCATCGATCGTATTGGCTGCACAAGATACAGTAGCCGTATGTGATGGTACAGGAAATATCCTTGAGTTTACAAACTGGCTAAACAACCATGCGGGTTCAACAGCGACAGAACCATGTGGCAGTGCAGTAACGTGGACGCATGATTATGTAAGTGGAGGTGTGACAGCAATCGCTTGTGATTCAGATACTACAAATAGAATAACAGTAACCTTTACAGCAAGTGACGACTGTGGAAATTCAGTTGCCCAAGTAGCAAGGTTCATGATAATAGATGAAGATCCACCATCGATTGTATTGGCTGCACAAGATACAGTAGCTGTATGTGATGGTACAGGAAATATCCTTGAGTTTACAAACTGGCTAAACAACCATGCGGGTTCCACAGCGACAGAACCATGTGGCAGTGCAGTAACGTGGACACATGATTATGTAAGTGGAGGTGTGACAGCAATCGCTTGTGATTCAGATACTACAAATAGGATAACAGTAACCTTTACAGCAAGTGACGACTGTGGAAATTCAGTTGCTCAAGTAGCAAGGTTCATGATAATAGATGAAGATCCACCATTGATTGACATAGAAGCACAGGACATGATAGTATCATGTGAGACGGATGTAGCGGGTCAGTTATCTGCGTGGTTAGCAAATAACGGAGGAGCAAGTGCAACAGAATCCTGCGGAAGTCCAATAGACTGGATAAATGATTACACAGGAGGAGGTGTACCATCAGTACTATGTGATTCAGATACAACAAATAGATTGACTGTAATATTTACAGCAGAAGATGCGTGTAATAATGCGGTAACGACAACAGCAAGATTCATAGTAATAGATGAAGTAGCACCGGTGATTTTTGTTGCAGCACAAGATACTACTGTTGTTTGTAATGGGTCTGGAAATAATGTTCAACTTCAAAATTGGTTAAATAATAATGGAGGTGCAGAGGCAACAGAGTCTTGTGGTATACTTAGTTGGTCAAATGATGCAGGAGCCATAAGTGATGACTGTGGAGCTACTGGAGATTTGACTGTTCTATTTACAGTAGCGGATGAGTGTGGTAATTCTGCGACGACTTCCGCAATATTTACTATTGAAGATATGGTGTCGCCAATTATCGATATAGCAGCAGTTTCGGATACAGTAGAATGTGATGGATCTGGAAATATATTAGCTTATCAATCCTGGTTGACAGGTTTAGGAGGAGCAGTTGCTACGGATATTTGTGGAACAGTGAGCTGGTCATATGTTGAGGGTGTACCTAGTAATGAATGTGGATTGACAGGTGCGACAACGGTAGATTTTATTGCAGAAGATGAATGTGGGAATACCTCAGTAACAACTGCAGAATTTAGAATTGAAGATACTGAAATGCCACTTATTAATCCGATGGCGCAAGACATCATCGTAGAATGTAATGGTTCGGGAAATAGTGTGGCTTTCCAAAACTGGTTGGATAACAACGGTGGTGCCAGAGCGACTGAAGATTGCGGTACTATCAATTGGATAAACAATGCAGGAGGCTTATCTATAAGTGATGATTGTGGGGAAACGGGCAGTCTTACAGTAACATTTACGGCCATAGATGAGTGTAATAATATTTCGACAACTATTGCATCTTTTTCAATAGAAGATACAGCAATACCGGAATTAACAAATATACCTCAAGATGTATCAGTAGAGTGTGGTAATATTCCAGCACTAGTACTTCCAGATGTTGATGACGATTGTGATGATTCTATTTCTGTAGGTTCAGTTGAATCAGTTTTGCCTGGTAGTTGCCCGCAGGAATATACTCTAGTTAGAACATTTACAGCCACAGATGCATGTGATAACAGTGCAGTTGCTGTCCAAAGAATATCTGTAGATGATTCTACTCCTCCAATCTTAGCAAATGTTCCTGCAGATATTACTTATGAATGTGATGTTTATCCAGGATTGACAGATCCAGTTACGGTTACGGATAATTGTGATCCAAATGTGAATTTGGCTTACATGGAAAATATTATTACTGGCGATTGTCCAGATAGATATACGATTGAAAGAGAATGGGTCGCAACAGATGCTTGTGGAAATTCTGTAGTGGCAACGCAGCAGGTTGCAGTAGAAGATAGTACCCCACCGCTTATGAGTAATGTGCCTCAGAATATCAGTATTGATTGTGGAGCTATTCCGCCAGCGGCCCCAACGGTTTTTGCTACTGATAATTGTGATCCGAATGTAGATGTTGTATTCAGTGAAGCTATTTCATCAGCCTCTACTGATTGTACCTCTTCATATTTGATTACTAGAACATGGGAGGCTGTTGACCGATGCGGAAATAGTATCGTAGGTGAGCAAGAGATTACAGTTGCTGGAGATGCAGAAGCTCCTATTCTTGCAAATGTGCCGTCTGACTTGACTTTAGAATGTAGTAATTTGACGGTGTTTGCTGATCCAGTGACGGCAACGGATAACTGTGATAATAATGTCAATATTCAGTTAAGTACAAACACAATCCCTGGCGATTGTCCAGATAGATATATGATTGAGAGAGAATGGATCGCAACAGATGCGTGTGGAAATTCTGCAGTTGCTACGCAACAAATAACAATAGAAGATAGTACTCCACCACTCATGAGTAACGTACCTCAAGATATCAGTATTGATTGTGGAGGTACTCCACCAGCCGCACCAACGATTTTGGCCACTGATAATTGTGATCCGAATGTAGATATTGTATTCAGCGAAGCTATTTCATCAGCCTCTACTGATTGCGCTTCTTCATATTTAATTACTAGAACATGGGAGGCTGTTGACCGATGCGGGAATAGCATTGTAGCTGAACAAGTTATTACAGTTGAGGGCGATAGTGAGCCGCCAGTTATATCGAATATTCCATTAGATATTACTACAAATTGTAGTACCATACCTGAGTTGAATAATCCAGCAATAGCAACAGATAACTGTGATCCTAATGTTATTCTAGAATTTAATACGCTAAGAATTGATGGGTCTTGTGCTGATGATTATATCATAGAAAGAGAATGGATAGCTACGGATGTCTGTGGAAATTCAACTAGAGTAGTGCAAGAAATTACTGTTCAAGATACAACTGCGCCATTTATCGTAAATATACCAAATGACCTTAGTATTGATTGTGGTCAAACTGCGCCAGCAGCACCTATTATCATTGCAACTGATAATTGTGACCCTAATGTTTCGATCTCTTTGTTGGAAACAAATACGGAATCTTCTTTTGATTGCACCACCTCTTATGTGATAACCAGAGTTTGGGTAGCCACCGATCGTTGTGGGAATTCTGTTTCAGGGGAGCAAGAGATTACAGTTGATGGAGATGCAGAAGCTCCTATTCTTGCGAATGTGCCGTCTGACTTGACATTGGAGTGTAGTGATTTGCCGGTGTTTATAGATCCAGTGACGGCTACTGATAACTGCGATAATAATATCAATATTCAGCTAAATACAAACACAATCCCAGGTGATTGTCAAGATAAATTTACTATTGTAAGAGAATGGATAGCTACAGATGCCTGTGGTAATTCATCTAGTGCAGTACAGCAAATTGTCGTAGAAGACAATACCGCTCCTCTTATGAGTAATGTGCCAATTGATTTAAGTATTGATTGCGGACAAATTCCACCAGTTGCACCTTTAGTTTTGGCAACAGACAATTGTGATTCAAATGTTTCTGTAGCCTTTGTCGAAACGAGTACTGTCTCTAGTTTTGATTGCACTACCTCTTATGAGATTATCAGATCTTGGGAGGCGACGGATCGTTGTGGAAATAGTACAGTGGGAGAGCAGGTTATCACAGTCTTAGGGGACTCCGAAGTACCAGTATTGGCAAATGTCCCAGCCGACTTAACAGTAGAATGTAGCAGCCTTCCAGAGCTGAATGATCCAGTTTTAGCAACAGATAACTGCGACAATAATGTGAATATCCAACTCAATACGAATACCATAACTGGAAATTGTGTTGATAGTTATATACTAGTGAGAGAGTGGATAGCCACAGATGTATGCGGAAATTCAGTAAGTGCTGAGCAGCAAATTTTCGTAGATGACAATACGCCACCTATAATAAGTAATCTTCCGATTGATTTGAATTTAGATTGTGGCCAGGTACCTCCACCAGCTACAAATGTACTAGCAACAGACAATTGTGACCCAAATGTTAATGTTGTCTTTACAGAAAACAATACTTCCGCTGTGGTAGACTGTACAGTGTCTTACACAATCATTCGTTCTTGGGTGGCAACAGACAGATGTGGTAATGTTGCAAGCGGAGAGCAAAGAATAAATGTAACTGGAGATTCCGAAGCGCCAGTTTTATCAGCTATACCAGCAGATTTAACGCTTAATTGTGAAGAACCAATTCCAAATATTTTTAATGTTACAGCCATAGATAATTGTGTTGCTAATATTAATGTTGATTTTACTGAAAATGTGATTGCAGGCAGTTGCCAAAATTCTTATGAGATAATTAGGACTTGGTCAGCTACGGATGATTGTGGTAATCGAACGGAAGCGTCCCAGAGTATTATGGTGGGTGATCTTATTGCGCCTATTTTATCTGGTGTACCTATTGATATAATATCACAGTGTGGTGATGTTGCAGATATTACGCTACCTCAGGTATTCGTTACCGATAATTGCGATCCAAATGTATTTTTACAGTACGAAGAGACTACTCTGCCAGGAGAGTGTCCTGGGAGTTATACGATATTGCGTTCATGGACAGCAACTGATGCCTGTGGCAATGTGTCTTATAAAGAACAAAGCATTATTATAGGTGATACAGATAGTCCAACTATTACGAATGTGCCTGCTGATATCACGATTGATTGTTCAGGATTCCCTGAGTTGCCCGCTCCATTTATAGTTGATAATTGTGATGAAAACACTGAACCTGTTTATTCTCAAGAAATAGTTCCAGGTGATTGTGATAACTCTTATACACTTATCAGAACTTGGACAGCACAGGATGATTGTGGAAATATCAGCACCGCTAGCCAAAATGTATTTGTGGTCGATAGTGGTGCACCAATAATTTTAGCTACACCTTTGGATATCACGGTGAATCTCGCTTTAGGAGAAGTGATTCCAGGTCCAATTGATTTAGAGGCATTTGATACTTGTGACCAATCGCCAGAAATACAAATAGATGAGATGAGGACTAGTGGCTGTAATTATGAACTGCAAAGAACATATGCTGTGACAGATGCTTGTGGCAATTCTTCAGTTGCATTACAGACTATCACGGTCACCAATGAAATGGATGTTCAACTGGATATTGATAAAACAAAAATTTGTACAAATGAATTTGTAGCCATTTCTGCTGTTCATGACAGTGGTTCTTACGAATATGTTTGGGTGGCCACTGGCGGCGAAATTATTAATCCTTTCAATGATAGTATTTTATTTAGTTCGGATGAAGCTGGTCTTTATACGATAACTCTTGTTGCCACTTCTGGTGAATGTGAAGTGACTAGGACTATTGAAATTGAAGTTGGAAAGACAGAGCTTGTTCAAATTACTGATGATACTTCTATATGTTCAGGAGATAGCCTTTTATTAGAAGTTACAGGTGGTGATACTTGGTCATGGAGTGGTCCCGATAACTTTGTAGCATCTACCCAAAATATTGAAATAGTAAATGCGACTGCCTTAAATAGCGGTACCTATTTCGTTACTGTTTCTTCAGGATCATTTTGTGAGTCTGTTTATGAAGTTCAAGCGATTGTTGGCGAAGTATTGGTGCCATCACTGTCCAGCAATGGACCTGTTTGCGAAGGAAGTACTTTAGAGCTCACTGCCAATGGAGGAACAAATTACGCTTGGACGGGCCCTGATGATTGGAGTTCAAATCTACAAAATCCAACTATCAATAATCTAACACTAGAGCCAGGTAGTTATGCCTTTATGGTAGAAGTGAGCACATTCTCTGGTTGCAGTGGTATTGCAAGTATTCAAGTAGATGTCTCTGAGTCTGGGGATGTTGTAGTAGTAGAGGATATTGAAGTGTGCGTAGGCCAGAGCATAGAGTTGGGTGCAAATGGAGGATCTACTTATTCTTGGACAGGTCCAAATGGCTTTATGTCTAGCGAACAATATCCAGAATTATTAAATGCAACTTTAGCTATGTCTGGTCAGTACACTGTCCAAGTATCTAATATTTTCAGTTGCATAGTTGAAAAAGTAGTAATAGTAAATGTTACGGATTGTGGCTGCGATACTGATGCAATACTTAGCTTTACAGAATCAGAAAATTGTAATGATGGAGATGGTGAAGCTGTCTTCACTCCGAGTTCATATACCTATCTCTGGCCCGATATGATCACCGCATTTACTAGATCAGATCTTACCGATGGAGTTTATCAAGTAACCGTTACAGATGATACGGGTTGTACAGAAGTGTTGGAGGTAGTGATTGACGAAGTGGGTACTTGTGAGCCATGTATGGAGCCAGTCATAGTAGATAGACTTATCGTCTCTACCATGTGTGATAAAGCGGAGGGGTCAATCACTATTGATTTGCAAGATGGCTTATCAAACTATGATATTGTTTGGAGCAGGAATGATGGCAGCACTTTCGGAATAAACCAAAATATAATATCAGGTCTAACTGCAGGGATATACACAGTGACGATAACAGATATTCTGTCGCCAGATTGCAAATTAATTGAAGAAATAATTATTAATAATCAAGATGCACAAGGACCGAGCAATACAGATATTATTGCTGCTACTTGTGGACTCAGTTCGGGCCAGGTGACATTTAGCCCTGATACTCTTGACTATTTCTGGTTAGATTTAAATGTAGCAGGAAACGAGCAATCAAACTTATCTCCTGGCTCGTACATAGTTGAAGTTACCAATTCGGAAAACCCTAACTGTACATCATTTATTACAGTGAATGTACCTGTGGAAGGAGGCTTGAATGGTCAAGCGATTATTGAGGCACTACCAGACTGTGGCAATGCAAATGGAATAGTGAGTATCATGGTAGAAAATGTAATGCCAACGGATATCTTTTGGAGTAACCAATTGATTGGTGACAGACAAACGAATTTAGCGGCAGGATATTATCAGGTCTTTATGACGAATACGGATGGGTGTATTGATACCTTAGATTTTGTTTTATTGGATAACATCTCGTTGGTAGAGCTTTCTATTACAGACACTATTGCTCCATTATGCAGTGGTGATACCAATGGCTCTATAGTATTTACTACCAGCCCGGACATAACTACTTTACCAAATTATACAAGTAGTATAGAAAATGCAGCGGGTATTCAATTTGAAAATGGTAGCCTAGCAGTTGGAAATTATTGCTTGATTATTAGAGATGAAAATGCCTGTATAGCTGGAGAGGAATGCTTTACTATAGTGGCCCCTGCACCATTAAATGTAGTGGTTGAAGCATCTCATGAAGATTGTATATTAGGTGGAGTGATCGACCTGACGACTACAGGTGGACATGGCCCATACAGTTATATTTGGCAGGATCTTGATCCTAGCAATAATCAGTTATTGTATAGAGAAGGCTTGCAAGAAGGAAGCTATAGTGTCACCATTCAAGATGCAAATGGATGTGAGCTCAATGTAAGTAATATTTCGATTTTAGATTGTGCAAAAGAGTGTAACGGTGACTTCGATATCTTTGATATGAACACTGATGTTATCAATTTGGCTCATTGCGATTTACAAGCAGATTATTGTTTAGATGTCCCTATATCAAATGTGGATAGCTTCGAATATCAGGTCAATGGTATTCAAGTAGCTCAAACTACAGGCTGTACATTTGATTCTACGTATTTTTATACCTATTTCTCAGTTCCCGATGCAGGTCAACAAGGACCATATTCTTTGGATAGTTGGATGGTGAATGACAGTATATTCAGCGGAATTTTTGATACCATGGAAGAGTTTGTGTTGATGTTGAATCAGTTTGATCCAGCAGGAAATTGGGAAATAGATGATCAGCTTCTAGCTATCAAAGGTGGAGATTCAAATAACCTTTATGGAGATATCGTAATTACACAGACCAACACAGGTCAACAAGGAATATTGGATGTCAATAGCAAGTTTGTACCATTCGCCGTGGCACTGGAGTTGGGGCTTGGTGACAATATGATAGTCATCACAGATCTATACTCAGGTTGCCAAGACTCGATCAATGTACTTGTAGATTGTATAGAAGTAATGACTACGCCAGATACTATAGAAGTTCATTTGGAGCTGGGCACCGATACTACGATTTGCCTTGATCCTTCTGAGCTATCCTCTAGCATTAGCACGATTGATAGCTACTGTGAAGATGTTTCAACGGAGGTAGTCAATTATGATATAGATTCAGACTGTATTACTATATCAGCAGAATTACTAGGTGACGATATAGGATGTTTTGTGTATTGCGATGAAAATCAAATTTGCGATACATTAGTTGTTTTCTCAATAGTAGTTACCGAAGGAACTATCGTGCCGCCTGTTGCTATGGATGATGATACACTTACGCTTGTCAATTGGCATGTTTTCAACTTTGACATCACTGCAAACGATACATTTAATATAGAAACAGATAGTTTGATCATACTCCAAAATCCTGACAACGGAACCTTGGATATCCATGACAACAATACAATTGATTACATCCCAGACGCAGGTTACTGTGGAGAGATTGATTCTTTCATGTACATGATCGTCAGTCCTTACGGAACAGATGTGGCTACCGTTTATATCGAAGTACTTTGTGAGGATCTTACCATCTTCAATGGGTTCTCACCAAACGGAGATGAAGTGAACGACTATTTCGCAATAAAGGGAATTGAAAATTTCAAAAATAATACGGTAACCATCTTCAATAGATGGGGCAATCAAGTATACTACAAACAAGGATATACCAACGACAGTGGTTGGGATGGAACATTTCAGGGTAGGCCACTTCCAGATGGAACGTATTTTTATGTCTTATCAGATGGAGAAGGATCTGACTACAGTGGCTATGTTCAAATCAATAGATAATTATCGATTTCACAATATGTTATTAGGGGCATGAATTTAGTTTCATGTCCCTATTTTTTATTTGGGGGTGCCCTATATGAACCGATAAAAAAATCGGTTCATATAGGTCGGGCTATGCGATGCTCCACTTTGTTTCGGCCCTGCGGGCGCCCACTTGAGGTGGGCCATCTACTATCCCTCACCCATATAGGCGTGTTATGGAAAATAGCTCTACAGTTAATCTCTTTGACTGTTTTTTCGTCAATTATTTTCAACTTTTATTTACAGATTTCTTTAATATTTATTCAGTTCCAACACGTTATAACTTATTGTATATCTGGCAATTATAAATATGTTGCCGTTCCCTTATATTTTGCTACCGTTTATTACTCAATCAGGCAGTATGCTTCAAATAATAATTGCTATCGGTATGAATTTTGTCTTATCTGCCTAAACAAGTCTGTATAATTATTGCCAAATTAATGCGGATTTTTTTTCTATTGTTAACGCAGGATGTTCCTGTAGTTTTTTTAATAGAAATAGAAGGAACATTTACAAGAAATTCAATTTGAGAATACTCTAGTTGCACTTTCGGTATTAAGAACAAAGTAAGTTTATGTCAAATCGATTACTTGATTTTCTAAGCACAATTTTTAGTATATCACTTTTGTGTGCAATAAGCTTTTTAGCTTTTTCATTTGATGGGGCACCTGCCAAGAAGATCACGCTTTCTGGCTTAGCCTTCAGATTGGAAAATTCTATCATTTTATTATCTAAAGAAGCAGCTCATGAAACTGCAGCCCATTATAGAGGTATGGATAATTGGAAGTCCACTATGCCTGAAGTAGAATCATCTTGTGGAAATGAAAATATTGTTTTTTCAAAGTCAGCTAGTTCGGCATCAGTAAATATTGGTAAATCTTCCTCTAGCTCTGCACCAAAGCGGAAAGAAGTTTTTGACTTTACCATTCAGTACGCTTGTATAAGTATTACTGATCACTGTGATAATGTTGTAATCACGGATGTCTTAGATGATGACTTTGAATACATTTCTGCTGCTTCATCTACACCAGGTTCCAATATACAGTTGGTTGGAAATACTGTACGAGTTACATTTTCTAGTGGTAATGGATCTGGCCTAGATGCGGGGTCTACTGGGCAAATTGTGATTAGAGTGAGTGTAAAGGGTGATGCTGATTTTGGTCCAGTTACAAATAGAGCTGACATAAATTCTAGAAATGGTGGCTCTGACACAGCCTCTACCACAGTGACAATTACTGATAAATCAAGAGACTATAGATTTGAGGAAATATTAGGAATTAAAAAATCGACTGGCGGATTATTGATGCCAAATGGTATTGCTGAATATAATATTCCAATTTGGAATAATGGAAGAAACAATATTACAAATGTAAATATCATAGATGATCTTCCACCTGAATTTTATCTTTCTAATATTTGGGTAAATAACGTAGATGGATCTAATTCATCATATTCTATTTATGTGAAAACTAGTGATAATCCATCTAATTGGACCTTATGGTTCTCCGGTAATTCTAGATCCAGTGAATGGGAGGATATAAGTGGTTTGGGATTATCGTCTGGTGTGAACATAGAAGCAGTTCGTATGGAAATTCCAACATTGGAAGGTGGAGGTTTAATGCATCGTGATCATAATGAAGATTTTTATATTTCACTTGTCGGAATGATCAAAGACATAGACAGGAATGGCGACCCTGTACTAGTCGGTTCTAATGTTACAAATTGCGCTTCTGCAACATCCAATACGAATAATCAAAATGAGTGTTTAACAACTAGGATTTCTAACCCACAAAATGAAGCTGTTTTCTTTAAGTGGGATGAACTCAATTCTAACCAGTCAGAGGCAGGAAAAAAAGTACAGTTTAATATATCTGGAGGGATGAAAAGATATAGTGCGCTTCGTGATAGTAACTATGCAATTTATGATTTATTGCCTGCTGAATTAGAATATGTTCCTGGTTCTTGGGTCCTTCGTGAAAAGGCATTTCCAGGTATGCAGAATCCACATTTCGAAGAAATACCTAATTGGAATGGAACAGGACGAACATTATTGAAGTTTATTTGGTCAGATGCCTATAGTAATAATTTTACACTCGTACCAAATGTCTCGAACACCACTACATTTAGAGTTAATTTTGATGTAATTATTAAACCAGGGACTCCCGCTGGAACAGAGATAAATAACTGTTGTGCCATATTTAGTGCGGAATCCAAAACAAATTATAATACTAAGGATACTCAGGATTTCGACGGAGACGGTAATACTTCCGAAAATTATGGTAGCACTTGCGAAAAGGTAACTATTGCAGGTGCTCCAAACGCTGCCGCCCTAGATACTTATAAATGGGTAATTGGCGAGTTGGATACTGACTATACAAGATATCCAGATATTGGACATACCGTCAACGGTGGTATGGCAGACTATAAATTGATTTTTGAGAATCCTTCTACTATCGACATAACGGATATTGTTGTGATTGATATTTTACCCTTTGTTGGCGATAGGGGTGTCTTGGATAGTCAATCTAGAGATTCCGAATGGAGACCAGTTTTAGCAGATCCTATTTCAGCTCCCAATGGAATTACAGTAGAATATTCTGAATCATCAAATCCATGCCGTGATGAATTAGAGTATCCTAGTGATGGAATTGCAAATAATTTTCCAGTCGGATGTGAATCTCCAAATTGGAGTTCAACTCCTCCTTTTGATTTAACCAGAGTCAAGGCAGTAAGATTTGATTTCAATAAACTAGTTATTAAGCCTGGGGATAAAATCGAAATTAATTGGGTCATGAGAGCCCCTTTGAGTGCAGCACAAAATTCGGTCGCGTGGAATTCATTTGCTTATACCTCTACTAATGCCTCCACTGGACAAGTGTTGTTGCCTGCTGAGCCTATTAAGGTTGGTATTGATATTGCCCGTGAAGCTCCAGCTATTTTTGGAAATTATGTTTGGTTGGATGAGAATGGAGATGGTCTCCAAGACAGTTGGGAAAATGGAATCAATGGTATTAGAGTTGAGTTCTATAAAGATGATGGAGATAATATTCCCGAATTAAACGGAGATGATATAAAGGTTAGAAATACAATTACAAATGAGGGAGGCTATTATATTTTTCCAAACCTCCTTCCTGATAGTTATTTTGCAGTTTTTTATCCTTTCTCTGGTTATAACGAATCTCCTACAGATGTAGGAAGTGATAATTCCATTGACTCAGATGGTAGGGTAACGCCTGTAACAAACTTGACAGATGTAGAAGCTGATTTGACTTGGGATTTAGGTCTAGTTCCTTTGACTTTCGATCAAGAATTTTATGATTGTGGTGAAGATATAGCATACGATACTTATATTGTTGGGGTTGGTGGAAGTAGCTCCAATTGTTTTAATATTCCTAATTCTTCTAATGTCATTGGAGTTACAGGAGAAGTTTGGGCTGAAGGGGCAGGGAGCCCTAGCTCTATTCAGTTCAATGCTGAGGGCACTACGAAGAATGCTTCAGGTGTTGAAGTTTCCCAAGTGGCTGGAAGTGTACCTGAAAAATTATATTCTGCAAGCTTCAATGGAAACTATAGCCAGATTTGTTTCTCTGGTGCAGGGAGCGTTGCTACTAGTTATGCAATCTATGTGAAAAGAACCATCCCTGGTGGTTCATCTTCGCTTGCTAGACTATATCAAGAATTTGCTGATGGGTTTTGTAGAAATATTGACTTTTCAATTGGTGAAAGTTTAACACCTCGGGATATTGAACTAACTATTCCAATTCATGATAAAGGAAGCAATTCTAAATCTATTGAGATATCTATTGAGCTTAGAGATCCAGTTGGAAATGTTGTGGCTACTGATAGTAAAACATTCTCTTCCCAAAACGCAGGTGCAGACGCAGCAATTTACAGCATGACCTTAAATAACGTTCAGGGGAATGCTACAGATATGATTGTGACTATATGTTCTCCTGATTCAAATGGAGATTCGTTTGGAATAGGAGGGCTTGTAACGTCTACCAATGGTTGTGTGGTTTGCGAAAAGCCTACTGCAATTAGTGACAATTTCACCAATTGTCCAAATGAAAATATTTCTGGTGATGTATCTTCTAATGATCGGGTGTTAAGTGATCCAGTTTACACAATTATTGATGATGTAGATAGTGGAGTTTTGACATTTAATTCTAACGGTACATTTTCATATACACCTTCTACTAATTTTTGTGGTGACGATACTTTTACATATCGTGTTTGCAATAATGGAAGAACAGAGGAGTTCTGTTGTCATAATGCGACAGTTACTTTGTCCTTGGTAGATAATAATAGCCCTACGCTTTCTGCGAATCCAGCGAGTACGACTGTTACTTACGAGAATATTCCGAGTAGTCAAACTTTGACAGCTTCCGATAATTGTTTTGAATCAATTATGGTCTCATTCGTTGAAACTGATGATCAAGGAGGTGATGTAAATCATTGCTCATATTATGAATACAATATTTTAAGAACTTGGACTGCTGTAGATGAATGTGGAAATTCAGATCGATATACCCAAACCTTACAAGTAGAAGATAATACTTCTCCTCAATTAGTGCCAAATAACTCAATTCTAAATGGTTTGTCTAATGGTGGGGAGATTGATATTGACTGTAGTAATATTCCTGTTTTTAATATTTCTGACATGACAGTTACAGATAATGCTGATAATAGTGTTTCTACTACCATTGATCAAATTATAACTACTGGAAATTGCACTTCTGACGGATATATTGAAAGGCATAGATGGATTTGGGAATCAACCGATGCCTGTGGAAATAGAGCGTCTTTTGAAGCCTATATTAATATTGTAGATACCAAGAGACCTACTATAAATATTGATGCTAAAGACAAAACTGTAAATTGTGATGGCACAGGACCCACTGCTTTAAGTGAATGGATTAATGACAATGGTGGAGCACGTGCTGATGATGATTGTACTACAACAAGCAATTTGACTTGGTCCAATGACTATGCTGACAATTTTGTCAATGGATGTGGCGGAACAGGTCAAGTTACTGTAACTTTTACAGTCACGGATGATTGTGGAAATTCTAGTTCTACTATTGCTGTTTTTAAAATTGTGGATACACAAAAACCTGAAATAACAAGTACTGCGAAAGATCTTACTGTAGAATGTGATGGTGAAGGAAATGTTACTCAATTTAATAATTGGTTAAGTAATAATGCCAGTGCCAGCGCTAAAGATTTATGTGACAATTCTCTCACTTGGTCTTATGTAATTAACGGTGAAGCAAATGATTGCTGCGAAACAAAAATAGTGGATGCGACCTTCATGGCTCAAGATGATTGTGGCAATTTTGAAGTATCCTCTGCCAAGTTTATTATCCAAGATACTACACCTCCGGTGGCCACTTGTAAGGATATTACAATACAGCTTGATGGATCAGGAAATGCAATAATTACACCCTCAGAGATTAATAATGAATCAAAGGATATATGCTGTACAAATCTTGAACTTAATTATTCCATAAGTAATTCAAATTTTACCGTTGCGAATGTTGGTCCAAATACAGTGACTCTTACAGTATCTGACAATTGTGGAAATTCCTCAATATGCACTTCTACGGTCACTGTGGAGTCATTTGATTTAGCCATCAGAAAAGAAATTGTTTCAGATATCGCTATTCCTGGAGAAGACATAACATTTAGCATTACAGTTTTCAATCAAGGTACTTTAGATGCTTCAAATATTCAGATAATAGATTATATTCCTAGCCAATTGAGTTTGTTGGATGATAATTGGATTCCTTCGGGAGCAAATGCTATTTATACACTTCCAAGTGTTTTAGCTGCAGGTTCCTCTGCTTCTGTTGATATTACATTAAGAGTAAATTCACCATTGATCCATGGAACCAGTATAGTAAATGCAGTTGAAATTGTTAGTGCAAATGCACCTTCTGGATTTAATAATACAGATGTAGATTCTAGGCCCGATACAAATCCTTCAAATGATTTGGGTGGCAATATAAATTCTAGCACAGATAATAGTATAGCTAATGAATCTAACGATGAAGATGATCACGATGTGGAAGACCTCACCGTACAGGTGAACTATGATCTAGCAGTCGTTGAAGTTCTTTCAGTAGGACAAGCTGATACTGTGGAGCCAGGCGGTCAAGTGTCTTATACTATATTTGTCAAAAACCAAGGTGATGTACATTCCTACGACTTGGATATATTAAGTAAGATTCCTGCAGGTATGTCTTTTGTTTCCGCTTCAAATGGTGGCACAAATGGAGGGCAAGACGTGAATTGGACAATTCCCAATCTTGACGTAAATGAAATTATAGAATTGACTTTAATTTTAGAAGTTGCTGATGCTGAGCAAAGGCAATTTAGAAATTGGGTGGAAATTATCAATGATAGTTCTTCAGATTATGGAGTAGATGATGAGGATTCTTCTCCAGATAGTAATGTAGGTAATGATAATGCTCAAGGATTTGGTTCAAATCCGAATGATAAATTTATTGATCAGACAGATGTAAATATCGATAATCCTAGCAATGACGAGGATGATAATGATTATGCTGATGTTAGCTTGAATGTTGATTATGATTTAGCATTAGTTAACAATTTAAAGCCGGGACAAGCATCAAGATTTTATGAAGGCGATCAAGTTGTTTTTCAAATCGAAGTTAAAAACCAAGGTAATGTTCCTAGTAAAAACTATAGTGTTTTTGATCAGCTTCCAGCGGGATTTACTTTTGTAAGTGCCACAGACGGTGGTTCAAATAGTGGAGGATTAGTTTCTTGGAATAATCTTCCAAATTTAAATCCAGGGGAAGTAAAAATAATCGAATTAGTTGCACTCATCTCAAATAGTAGATTATTAGGATTTAGAAACTGGGCAGAAATTTCTTCTGACAGCGCCAGTGATTATGGATTTGGTGAAACAGATGAGGATTCTACTCCTGATGCAAACGTAGGAAATGATGGAGTAGTAGGCCTAGGTGGTAGCCCGAATGATTTATTTGTAGATCAAACTGACATAAATATTGATAATGCTGCTAATGATGAAGATGATAATGACTTAGTCGATATTCCTGTTGAGATTTTTGATTTAGCACTTCGAAAGACCTTAGCGAGTGGAATGGATCAAAGGGTTTATCCAGGCGAAGATATTACCTTTACAATTGAAGTATTTAATCAAGGTACAGTACCAGCATTAAACATAGATATTGTTGATTACATTCCTTCTGGTTTAGAATTAAATGATGCGCGTTGGACTGTTTTAGGTGGAAGAGCCGTGCATACCATTTCGGGTCCTATTGCAGTTGGAAGTTCCGCCTCTGTAAATGTGACATTTAAAGTTTTGCCTTCTAATAGTGCCTCGACAATAATAAATATAGCTGAAATTAGTAATGCTCAAGACGAGATTGGTTTTAATCCTAAAGATATTGATTCTACCTCAGATTCCAATTCAGGCAATGATACTGGCGGGACAGTAAATAATTCAAGTCAGGATGATGTAATAACAGATGATGGAAGTGTAGACGAAGATGATTCAGATCCAGAGGATATCAGAGTAGAAATATTTGATTTGGCAGTAAGGAAAAGCCTTAGTGCAGGAGAAGACGCAAGAGTATATCCAGGTCAAGATATCAGTTTTACAATAGAAGTATTCAATCAAGGAACGGTAAGTGCAAACGATATAGAAATACAAGATTATATTCCAAATGGTTTGCTCCTAAATGATGGCTTATGGACTCAGAGTGGCAATACAGCCATGCGAACAATAGCAGGCCCATTAGCAGCAGGAGCAAGTACAAATGTGGAAATAACATTCACAGTAGCGCCAAACGCAACAGCAGGAATGGTAAGAAATATAACAGAGATCTTGACGGCAGAAGATGATTTGAATGAAGTACCGAATGATAATGATAGTGATGGAGATAGCGATCCAAATAATGATCCATATGAGAATGACGAGTTGAACGACAACGGTACGGTAGATGAAGATGATCAAGATATAGAAGACATAGATGTACAAGTATTTGATTTAGCCTTGAGAAAAGTATTGTCATCAGGAGAAGATGAAAGGGTATACCCAGGCGAGGATATCACCTTCACAATAGAAGTGTTTAATCAAGGAACGGTAACAGCGCAAGACATAGCAATAGTAGATTATATTCCATCGGGATTGGTTTTAAATGATGGTTCATGGACACAAGCAGGAAGCCAAGCGACCCGCACGATATCAAGTATAGCAGCGGGATCGAGTACAAGTGTAGAAATAACATTTACAGTATCATCATCAGATGTAGCCTTAGATATAATAAACAGAGCGGAGATAAGTGGAGCGTCGGATGATCTAGGAGATGGTACAGTGCCAGATAATGATTCTACACCAGATTCCAATTCAGGCAATGATACTGGAGGGACAGTAAATAATTCAAGTCAGGATGATGTAATAATAGATGATGGAAGTGTAGACGAAGATGATTCAGATCCAGAGGATATCAGAGTAGAAATATTTGATTTGGCAGTAAGGAAAGTTACTATAACAACTGATATTGTAAAGCCTGGGGAAAGTGCCCTATATCAAATTGAAATTTTTAATCAAGGAACTGTATCGGCTCAAAATATCTTGCTAGTTGATTATCTTCCTAATTATTTCTTATTGAGTCCAAGTGATACGAATGGCTGGGGATCTGAAGGGGCAATACTCAAAAATCTTATTTCAGGACCCTTAGACCCTGGTAGTTCAATCGTTATAGATTTAGTGCTTGAGGTACAGCCGCTAATTGTTTCTGGAAACTATGATAATTTTGTAGAGATAGAAAATGCTGAAGATGAATTTGGCGCAGAACCAACAGATAATGATAGTGTTCATGATGGAGTTAATGGAAATGATAACTTAGTAGATAATGAAATTAATGATGGTGGAACTATTGATGAAGATGATCATGATATCTCTCAAATAGAAGCATGTGATGATATTGCTCCAGTCTTATCTGGTATTCCATTAGATATAACGATAGAGTGCAGCGATGATATACCTACTGCACCTGTAATAGGAACTGAAATTGATGCAACGGATTACTCAAACGATGATTTTGAAATTACCTTGTTAGAGGAAAGTACAAAAGGTGAAGGAGATGCTTGCTCTGAGTATACCTATGTTTTGTCTAGAACTTGGACTGTAGTAGACGAATGTAATAATAGCTCAATAAGGGTTCAAAAAATAACGGTTGAAGATACAACGAACCCTGTAGTAGATTCAGAAGCTATGGATGAGATAGTAGAATGTGATGGAGCAGGAAATGTTATTGCCCTTCAAGAATGGCTTGGAAGAAACGGTGATGCAGTTGTTACAGATAACTGTAGTGCATTGACCTGGTCGAATAATTTTACTGCGCTTTCAGATGATTGCGGGGAGACGGGTTTTGTGGATGTAATCTTTACGGCTATTGACGATTGTGGAAATTCGTCTATCACCAGTTCTAGATTTACTATAGAAGATACAACTGCTCCTAGTATAGAATCTGAGGCCAGGGATGATTTAGTAGAATGTGATGGCGCTGGAAATACTGCCGAACTACAAGCATGGCTATCCCGAAATGGTGATGCAGCTGCTAATGATGATTGTAATAATGGGAAGCCTATTGTTTGGTCTAATGATTACCGTGGACTTTCAGATGAGTGCGGAGCTACGGGATTTGTAACAGTAACTTTTACGGCTACAGATGACTGTGGAAACAGCAGTGTTACAGATGCAACATTTACAATAGAAGACACTACAGCACCAAGCATAGATACGGAGGCATCAGATGAGACAGTAGAATGTGATGGGTCAGGAAATATAGCAGCTTACCAATCGTGGCTATCAAGAAACGGAGACGCATCAGCGAGTGATATATGTGGGGGAGTGACTTGGAGTAATAACGCAGGATCATTTTCAGATGAGTGCGGAGC
>CALFUK010000131.1 GCA_937929945.1 uncultured Saprospiraceae bacterium | reverse complement strand
AGTGGGTAATAGCTATTTATTTATGCCCCGCAGAGGTACTATTGATTTTATAATTTCTCTATGAGCTTCACAAAGACGGGCTCCCGGTAGGTATCATTAGACGTCATGGAGGCATAGCTGATCTCACACTGGTACTCGGGCTTGATCCATACGGTGCGCCTTTCTTCCTCGATCTTATCCTTGATGGGTTTGACTATCTTTTCCACCTGACTGAATGTTTCATACAGCCGCTTCAGTTTCGCCATATCAAAGCCAGTACCCACCTTACCCATGTATCGGATCTCATCCCCATCCATCTGCGCCAAGTGCAAGGCGCCGAATACCGCACTGCGGTCGCCTTTCCCCTGCGTATAGCCGATGATGTAGCAGTCTGCGGAAGAGCGAGATTTAATTTTGAGCCAGTGGCGGCATCTCGTCCCGTATTGATAGGCAGCCTTTTTTTGCTTGGCCATGATGCCTTCCATACCCTTGGACTCTATGGCTGCGAATAGTGCTGCTCCATCGGGAAAGCTATCACTGTAGCGGTATGACTCCCCACTCTTCAGTACGCAGTCCAGCCACTCGCGCCGCTTCTCATTGCTGAAGTGAGCGATGTCTTTACCATCGATCTGGACGGCATCAAAGAGATAGCAGACCGCTGGCTTCCGCTGGCTCAGAGACTGAATGGCCCTCTCGCCAGTGGTGTGCATCCTGCTGATGACATCAGAGAACACCGGAGCTCCACGTGAATCCAGGACGACGATCTCCCCATCAAATACACCTTGCTCCACCTTGAAGCGGTCCGTATGCCACAACTCAGGAAACTGTGCGGTGATATCCCGCCCAGATTTACTCAAGATTTTGATCTGATCATCCCGAAGGATGATAAAGACTCTGATCCCATCCCACTTCACTTCATAGCTGTACTGATCTGCCTTGGGAATGTCTTTCGCCGCCTCCGCCAGCATGTGCTTTGGTTGCATCTGGACATAGGGTTTGTCCAGCTTAGCTTCGATCAGCCACTGACTGTTCTTGGTGCGAAATAAGTGGAAAGAAGCGCCTTTCCGATGACTGAGCCGAAAGCTGTATTTCTTCTCCGTCTGCTCGATCCACTCGATCTTACCCTTCTCACAGATCCACATCCGACCAGCTCCGTACTCACCTTTGGGGATGACCCCTTCGAAGTCTAGATACTTGATGGGGTGATCCTCCGTCCTGATGCCCAGTCGCTTCACACCATTCTCATAAGGCAGCCCCTTAGGTATGGCCCAAGACAGCAGCACACCTTCATGCTCCAGCCGCAAATCATAGTGCAGATTAGAAGCATCGTGCAGCTGGATGCAGTAGCGATTTTGATTTTTCTTTGCTAGAGTCGGCACGGGTTCTGGCGTACTGGAGAAATTTCGCTTTTCAAGATAGGCCTCGAGCTTAGGGCTGAGCTCTTCCGTCTGCACTGACTCCATGCGCTGATTATGCAGTCCTGCGGCCTTCTCTCTCCAGCCGTCCCAGGCGTAGCCGTATTCATCCAGATAGGCCTGATAGTTATTGATATTATATTGATCAGAAGATGCTATACTTTCTAACTGATCCCAGTGCACGGGCAATGAGACGGGTGCACCCGTCTTACCTCTCGTACTGAAGGGCGCTACCGTCGTATTTGTAGAATGATTGCGGTAAATGTCGATGAGAATCTTTCCTTTCCGCTTCGCCTTAGGTATCTGCAGGGTATACAGGTCACTGTGCTGACTGACGAATGTACCTGCCAAAGCTTTCACCATATCAGAGACAGCGGTGAAGTCCCACGCTGGCTCTATAGGTACATATAGATGCAAGCCCTTGCCGCCTGATGTCTTCACAAATGGATGGTAGCCATACTTCTCTAAGAAGGGCTTGAGTCTCATCGCGGCTTCCTTGACGCGATCAAAATGTAGAGCTTCATCAGGGTCCAGATCAAATATGAAGTGATCAGGATTCGGCTGATGCTTCACTTGGTACTGCATGGGGTGCAGCTCCAGACAGGCTAGATTAGCCAGCCAGCAGAGACTGGCCTTATCATCACATATCACATAATCTATAGTCTTATCATCATGCTCAATCTTGATGCTGTTCAGCCAGTCAGGGGTCCAGTCTGGTTTGTCTTTAGAGTAGAATTTTTGCTTGTGGATGCCATCAGGATATCTGATGACGGTGAGGGCCCTATCCTCGATGTGCGGCAAGATGTATTGACTGATCCCTAAGTAATACTGGATGACCTGAGCCTTGGTGATTTCTTTGCTCGGATAAAGTACTTTTTCAAGATTACTTAATTTAACTTTACGACCATCGATTTCTGTATGTACATAGGTTTTTGCCATGGCTTATGGTCTCATGATACACAAAAAAATAAATATCATCTCACATCATGGTGAAGAAGTATATCGTTCCATCACTAATAGCAGCTTTGCTACTTATTTTCTTTGTCATCAGCACCACAGCACAAATCACAGTCCGTGGCACAGTGACTGAAGCTGACGGCTTGACTCCCATCCCCTTCGCAGTGATCACTGATACTGAGCAGGTGCAAAGTGTGACATCAGATAGCAGAGGAGAATTTAGCCTGGATTTGACATCGCTTCCCATCACCATAGAAGTATCTTCCTTCTCGTATCGGACGAAACAGGCTGTCATCAGCGAGGCACCCGTACTGATCCGTTTAGAAAAAGATCCGCTGCTCTTAGAAAGCATCGTCATCACTGACTATCAGACCCAGAGTGACCTGCTGCAATCTCAAAATGCTCTGACCATCATAGCTGACCCCTCCGCTCAAGCAGCTACGGGTATCGCAGCTCTGATCAGTGAAGTCCCTGGAGTCTTCATCGATGGCTCATTAGGAGAGGTCTACTCCCGTGTATACACCAGAGGCATAGCTGCATCTGCGGAAGATGATATCGGCTGGTACTACCAGTCACTACAAGAGGATGGCCTACCCATCACCAGCATCCAGTATAATTATTTTACGCCGGACTTCTTCTTCAGACCTGACTTAGCCACCGAGCGAATGGAAGCACTAAGAGGCGGTAAGTCTGGCATCCTCTTTCAAAATGCTCCTGGCGGCTCGTTTAATTTTATCAATCAAGGATACAGTGCAACCAATCAGACCACACTCCGCTCCACGCTCGGCCTAGTCGGTGAGTCTAATCCATACTACAAGCTGGAAGGAATGACGACAGTAGCCATGAGAGACCAGCTATCCATGAGGCTCAGCGGGATGTATCGCTATGATAGAGGTGCCAGAACCACCGAATACCCCTGGAACAGGGGCGGGCAACTAAAAGCCAAATTACACAAGCTACTGACCAATGGCTCCATATCAGTATCTGCTAAATACCTGAACGATCACGTAAATCGATACACGGGTGTAGCCGCGCAAAATTGGACAGATCCCGAACCCGCTTTCGGACAAGATTTTAACTATACAGCCTTGATGCTACCAGAATTAGAAAATACGATTCCAGGACCACAAGGCTATGACTTCAATACGGCGAATGGCATTCATGTCAAAGACTTCTCGCTGCAAGCAGATACGGACTATAAGATATCGTCGTGGCTCATCGACTGGAAGCTGAAATACTCTACAAAATCAGTGGAGTGGAATACCTCATTCGCCAATCAGCCACTGGGACTGGAAAATTTTCTGGCCTACTTCGTCAGTGGAGCCAGCTTCCCATTTGGTGCGGTGACATTTGCAGATGCTCGCTCTGGAGAGACCCTGGCAGTAGTGAATAATGCCGAGGCACTCAATGTCTTTCAGGGTGGTGCCCCCGCCTTCAGCTACATCGATGGGCAGCTGCCCAATGATGCACTACTGGGGATAGCTCCATGGAAAAAGCAAGATGAACTAGAAGAGTACACCACTCAGCTGAGCATATCGAGATCTCTCGGTGCTCACGAGCTAAACTTTGGTGGATTCTATGCACAGTCTTCACTGGACTATTTTACCAATGCCAGCTTTGCCTATGCCACCTACGAGTTAGAACCAAGACTACTGACGGCATCAGTGACTGACTTCGAAGGCAACACCGTGGCGATCTCCGACCAGACTGGCATGAGTAATTATGGCGGCCTTTTTTTCGAATCAGGCAGATTCGACGTGAGCCAGTATGCGCTATACATCAATGATCACTACAGCGTCACACCCAAGCTGACAGCTGATCTGGGGCTGCGACTTGAATCGGTCGGCCACCAAGGCGCCTTAGATGTGCCAGCTACTGTAGAACAAGCAGGTGGACTGGACGGCGATCCGACCACACAATATGACCAGAGCTTTCAGGTAGCATCTGGAATCAGCCAAGACCTTGATTTCAACTATCAATATTTATCCTATTCTGGATCGCTGCAGTATGCACTGACTGATCAGCAGTACCTGTATGCGCGCTACAGTCATGGCAACAAAGCACCTGAACTCAATAATTACATCCAAAATTTTTCTGGACTACCCATCGAAGATCCAAGTGCTGTGCAGGGTATCACGCAGACAGAACTCAGCTACAAACTACAAACTCCCTCCCTTGGGCTGACACTCACAGGATTCGTCAGTGAACTCAATAATGTCGTGGTGTCAGACTTTTTATTTGATCAGCAGACGAATGAAATCTTCTATACACCCGTCCAGACAAATGCGACCCGTACGACTGGCCTGGAGCTATCTTGGTCAGCCAGGCTGTCTGATCACCTCATCCTGAAGGGCTCCCAGACCTTACAGCAGAGCAAGGCTACAAGATTCACAGTGTATGATGCGAATGGTTCTGCGGATACGGCAGATGACATGATCAATGACTTCACAGATAATGAACTAGCACACATCCCCAAGATTATGAGTGCAATCAGTGTGGATGGTACACATGGACAACTCTCCTATTCGCTCAATTGGAAATACATGGGCTCGCGCTTTGGCAACGCTGAAAATTCATTCAGCCTCCCTGCTTATCATACGTTTGGTCTGAGTGTCAACTATAGCTTATCTGCACAACTAAAAGCATCTTTGATGGTGAATAATATTTTTAATGCTGCAGGTTTGGCTAATTTCTTTGGGCCCAATGAGTTCGGCAGTAGTGCGAATAATGCCACCGCAGAATTCATCTCACAAAATCCGAACGCCAGCTTTGTGGTATTCCCGATACTTCCACGGTCCACCTACTTATCCGTCAGTTATTCCTTTTGAGACTCAAATTTTAGAAGAACAGCACTCCTGCATTCTGAAATAGATCCTTAAAATAATTGAGTCTCTATGGCGTATACTTTAAAATGAAATTCCAATGCTCAATCCCGTCCGCCTTAGTAAAGATTTATACCTGATGCTGGCGGGAAGATTTCTATCAAAGCCAACAGTAAAATGATCAACGCCACTGGTATGCTGAATATAGTGGCTGAGCTTAATCGTCCAGCTCAATTTCTTCTTAGTAGCGATCTCAATACCAAATGATGGCTGAACAAATATTCCGCCTTGGCGGATATCCCGTCCCTCTGTTGGTGCAGCAAAACCCCAACCTAATTTACCTTCTACAAACAGCCTGTTCGATTTTTGATTAAGATGATACCTAGAAAATCCATATGGCTGCAACATCACATGTGCATTCTGAGTAGGACCAAAATCGAAAACATCAATCGTTTGTGCTATCCCGACACCAAGTAAAAGACGATCTCTGAGTCTCAAACCTGTCGTAAAAGAAAGACTAGAAGTCCCACTGAACTCCGTAACGTTGGACAGTATATCAAAATGATAAAACACTCCTTTCTTCTGATGCTTGCGATACAGATTGATATGCTTCTTTGACTTTTTGATGTATCTGATGTTTGCCTTACTTAGATAGATGGTGTCCATCTCCAAAGTACGCAGTATGACTGACCTCGTATCTTGGCCTATGATTTCACCTCTGAATTTTTGGCCATCATCATTGTGGACTGTAGACACTCGCTGAGCTGATATTGATGTGCATACTATCATTATGGTAAAAATCACCATTACCCTGACAGCATTTGGATCTGCGTACAGTTTATTTAGAACAGCCCGTCTACGTTGTCTAGCATATTTCATTTACGAATAAATAGTAAGTTACCAATATTTGAAATGGTTAAAAATTGATGCCGACACTAAAAGCAGTCCGACTCAATATAGAATCATATGTTACAGACGATCTAGTTCCTCTGCCTGCATCATCAAATTGAGTAAACCAATTAAGTTGTGTCCCACTTATGTTTTGCACGTACTGATTTATTTTTATCGTCCAGCTCAATCTGCGCTTCGTAGCTATCTCCAAACCGATGCCAGGACTTGCATAAAATCCTGCACTGTATGAATTCCAATCGTCAGAATTTAGAGCCACGCCCCAGCCCACATTCGCTTCGATAAAAGGCCTAACGGGTTTCTCATTCATATTATACCGACCATGCACGAATAGCTGAGCTAAATTAAATTCTCCCCACACATTAGGGGAGCGCATGGTATTGTGAGACATCATAAGACCCGCCCCTACATTAAACTTAGGGCTCAGGCGTTTTCCAGCAGTCAAAGACATCATGACAGAATTGGCACTACCATTAGAGTTTAACGACAAATCAAGATTATAAAAGAAGTCCGATACATTGTGTTCTTTTTTCTTATCGAGAATGATAAATTTATTAGACTTTCTATTCTTAAGGATTTTTGATTTTTGTAGCGTGATGGTATCAGATGTAGTCAGCACCATGGTGAGCTGTAAGACATCCTGATCTAATACTTCACCCACAAAGACAGATCCGTCTTTATATTGGATCACAGTGACAAGTTCGTTAGTCTGTGCGAAAATTATAGATATGGTAAAACATAAAAGAATAAATGTGATCAATATATTTTTCACTGGCATTTTCCTTTTTGATTTTTTAAACTGAATAATACGCAGCGCATCGATAGGTATACCTCTAAATGACGCACAGAATATATACCTGACATACGATTGTAATGGATACGTAGGCTCAGCTATAAATGATTATAAAACTGAATTTTATATGAAGCTGGTTCAAATAATTTTCCAACTGCGCTTGTAGTCTTTACAAAAAGTAGCCACGACTAAGCGCGGCTACTTACAGGTAGTACTTTTAAAGAATTAGTTATTGCTGGCTATCCAGCTGATAAGGTCTAAATTTTGATTTCCAGCCTCCACTTCGTATTGTCCAAATCCAGCTGGGCTGGCTACTAATATAATATTAGCTTGAGTCGGGTGCTCTATAATGTCGTATGCCTCTACACTCTTATCATGAGCGATGAGCTCCAAGTTATATTTGTCAGCAGCATTAAATATTTTTAGGCCATTGACCCCTTCACCGACGTACAGTCTATCACCGATAAGGCTGAGTCCATATGGACTTTCCATAGCGATCTCCTCTACTAGTTCTGGAAAAAATATATCACTTGTATTCACTACTAAAAGAGCATCAGAGGCAGCACCTGCGCACTCATCATCATCCGTCCTGAGTGTGACATAAGCTACATCATCAGAGGGCAGTACTGGATCGCACGCAGCAGCGTGAGCAAAAGTCGTCTCGCGCATTGGTTCTGCTGGATTAGAAATACTGAATATCTCCATAGAATTTCTGGTGCCAACGAAAAGCTTCTTCTTAAAAGGATAGATTGTCTCCATCTGCCATGCACCATGATCACTTCTGACTAATGAAAGCTCCGCACCATCTTCGAATACGGTAAGATACTCGTTACTGATGGTATATAGATAGCCGTCATTGTAAGCGATACGGTTCACTGATCCGATCTTAGAGCTGCTACTTCCAGCGAATGAGCTCGGGACAGCAGATGCAGGTATCAGTCTATTACTAAAGTCGTAGTACACAATTTCATTATTTTGTGCAATATTCCAGAGATCAGTATTCTCATCTATTTCTTCTGTAATCTGTTCAAATTCAAATCCAATTAAGGCATCACCTTTATCATTAATAAATTCTGTCGTAAAAGCTTCTTCCACACGATTGACTAATTCAGGAGATAGCATATCTGAAATATCTATTTTCAGCATGTCGTAATAACTCTCGGCATAGATATAATTTCCTTGCACATAAAATTCATTATTACCGGGAACAGTTATGAAACTGACCGCCGTCGGATTAGTCGGATCAGAATTGTCGAATACATGAATGCCCTCTTTCTCTTCTCCAATCAGTAAGAGATTTTCTGATACATACACCTTACCGGGATTGTTAATATCTCTGACGGGAGCTAACAATGCCTGGCCTCTGATCAATTCTAAATCAGCGTAAATTGGAAGTGCCTTGGTGTAAGTAGCTTCAAATAAACTATTACTGTCCTGATTACATGACGTAAAAATAATTGCTATGCATATAGCACCGAGAATAATTGATAGTTTCTTCATAGTTGTAATTTGTTTTAGTTGTAACGAAATAGATGAAAAAAGTGTAGGGTCTCTTAACTATATATTAGCTTTTTCAAATGAACTTTATACTTTTAGTAACTTTTTAAAAAGACATATATTTTGAGACTATGGATAAATATTTTTTTTATTCTCTCTTACTATAATACAGCCATTGCGCGTAAGGACTCCCACAAGTCTATGAAAACATATGTTTTATAAATACATCATAAGCTTAATATGACACATCTTCTTAGACTGCATTTTTCTCTCCTGATCGTGATGTTTTATTCAGTCACTACTTCAGCACAAGAGAGCGTCCAGGCAGCACTATTCGAGCTCGCGGATGTTATTTTCACACCGATCGAAGCTCCAGAGGGCTATAGCTCAGCCTATGAGCTCAGGATAAAGCAGCCCGTAGATCATTCGGATGCATCGAAAGGCTATTTCTACCAGCGGGCCTATCTGAGTCATCGAGATGTCTATCAGCCCACGGTCATGATCACGCACGGCTATGGGCAGCCTTATAATCGAGTCGAAGAAATAAGCGAACTACTACAAGCCAATCAGATCTCCATAGAGCACCGCTACTTCTTAGAATCATGTCCAGACTCGATGGACTATGACTATCTTAATTTTGCACAAATCACAGCTGACCTTCATAAGATCAATCAACTCTTTAGACAGATATATCAGGGTAAATGGTTGGCTTCTGGCATCAGTAAAGGTGGGACCACCAGTATTTTCTATCGGTATTTTTATCCAGAAGATGTAGATGTGACCATACCCTATGTGGCTCCAGTGAACCACAGTAAGGCAGATCAGCGGCTGTACGACTTCCTGAATGAAATCGGCACTGCAGGCTGCCGTAACAAAATCAAAGCCTTCCAACGAGACATGCTGGCAAATGCCGCAGATGCTAAAGCCCTGCTCAAGTGGTACTATCTGGGGAAGGACTTAAAATTCAATTATCTTAGTTTTGACGAAGCCTATGAGTATGCCGTCTTAGAATATTCCTTTTCTTTCTGGCAGTACGGTCATGATTGTGGGTTGATACCAGACAGCAGTGATGACTTGGAGACCAAACTGCAGCACTTCATCGACTTAGTTGGCCTCGATCTATTCTCCGACCGGGATATGGAGGCTTATGCATCTCACTACTACCAGTCTGGTACAGAGATGGGATACTATGGCTATGAGCTGCAGGACTTCGCAGATTTACTGCAGCACATACCGACGGATCAAAATGCCTCTGCTGTCTTCATGCCCGGAAAGATGGCAAAGGAATTTAAGCCTGATCTGACGAATCAAGTTGCTGCATGGGCCCAAAGAGCTGACCACATGATCTATATCAATGGGGCTTTGGATACCTGGTCAGCCACCGCGGTACCAGCTAACGATCAGACGAATTCACTCTATTTTTTCTTAGAAGACAAGCATCATGGTACTGCCAGAATCGGAAATATGAGCCCCGCTGAATTAGAGTTGCTGCACAGCAAACTGACCGAATGGCTTCAGCTAGACTGATCATCTCTTCTTCTATGCGGATAGTTTTCCGATTATCCTTTCATTCTATGAATAGTTAGCTATTTTTAGAGACACGATGCAAGCACCATTTCAAAATACGCAGATAGACCTCGACCTGATTCCTACACAGGCTGACATCAGCTATACGATGATGAAAAAATCGTATCTGAGCTATGGCCTATTCTTTTCATTTATCTTTTGGTTGGTCATCATTGTTCTGGCACTCGTAGCTAAGTATGCGATGGACATTGACCTGCCTCAGCTGCTGGATCGTGCGCTGTGGCCAGTGCTCATTGTCTCGATGATGGCTACCATGGCCTATTCGTATTTCTCCTATTTTAAAGAAGGCTATGCCCTGCGGGATAAGGATGTCATCTATAAAGAAGGCCTCTTTTGGCGATCTACAGCCACCATACCCTTCAGCAGGATACAGCACTGTGAGGTAAAAGAAGGTGCAATGCAGCGCCTGTTTGGATTAGCCTCGCTGCACATCTATACGGCGGGGGGCAGCTCCAGCGACATCGACATACCGGGCCTCAGCCCGACACGTGCTAATGAGCTGAAGCAGCTGGTCCTGACCAAGATCAATACTGAAAAAGAAGAGGAAATCAAATCAGAGGAAGAAGAATGACAGAGGAATTCAGCCAGCCCAGCAGGCAGTCCATCTGGGCGATCATCATGATCATCCAGAAAAGAATCAGTGTCATCTTCAGACAGATCTGGCCCATCATCATTGTCTTCTTGATTGGTGGCAATGGTGCAGGCAGGAGAGAATATTTTCTATACGCTACCATAGTCATAGCGCTGCTGTCCATGATCTGGTCCGTGATATCCTATTTTAAATACTACTTCTATATCCAGCAGGATGAGCTTATCATAGAAAAGGGTGTGCTCTCTAAGACCAGACTCAATATCCCCTTCGATCGCATCCAGAGTGTCAACTTTCAGCAGAACATCATCCATCAGATGCTGCAGATCATCAAAGTCGAAATAGATACAGCTGGGAGCTCTGGCAATGAATTTGCGCTGGATGCACTCTCTGTAGCAGAAGCCCATCGGCTCCGAGACATTATTCTGGCACGCAAAGCAGAGACTGAGGAGCAAAGCGCAGCACATGATGAGCCCTACTCGGCCAAAGTCATACAAGAATATGAGCCAGAAGAGCTCGTTCTGCAGCTCTCCGTACCTGACCTGATCAAAGTGGGCATAAGTCAAAATCACCTTCGATCAGGATTAGTCATCTTTTTTGCTGGTAGCTGGATCATGTCACAACTGCATGAAGTCGGCTTTGACTTTGAGTCCCAGTTCGAGTCTTACTTTGAGAATGCTATAGCCATGGGTCTGGTGGCCACACTGGTCATCATTGTGTTTTTCTTACTCGTCTCTTTCATCATCTCGCTGATTCGCACGGTATTCACCCACTATAATTTGCAGATGTGGCGAGTGGGTAGCAAATACCGGATCGTGCGTGGCCTCTTCACTAGAAAAGAGACCAGTGCTGTCGATAGTAAAATCCAGATCATTGAGTGGGCTGACAATCCGCTAAAGCGCCTCTTCAAATACTATGACGTGCGACTGAAGCAGGCATCAAGCACCGCTGTCACGGCTAAGCAGTCTATCATGATCCCCGGCTGCCAGCCAGCGCAAATCGACCAGCTAAAAACTAACTGGCTCGGGAGCCCAGCGCTCAACGGATTGGAGCATCAAGGCATCAGCATCCATTATTTCTACCGCCGCATTTTATATAGGGTGCTCTTTAGTCTCCTGTTATCGACTGGTCTATACATCTCGGAGAGCTGGTTGTTCTGGCCATCACTACTATTATTACCTTTCTACCTCGTCACCTCATGGATAGCCTATCAGAAAATAACCTATGCCATCAATCATGAGGTCCTTAATACCACACGAGGCGTATTCGGTAATTGGAATTCGATCATGCCGCTATACAAGATCCAAAGCGTCGTCCTAAATCAGACCCCGTATCAGCTGCGCAGAGATCTCGCGACGATCAGTGTGATGACAGCTTCTGGAAAATTAAAAATACCCTACGTGGAGTTATCCCTCGCCCAGCAGCTGAAGGATTATTTATTATATCGGATAGAATCTGATCAAAGAGATTGGATCTAACAAGGTGGGCGTATACTTCAGTAAGGATCGTGGAGGCTTGAGCATCGCATCTCTGCATGAGTTTGGTTTAGGCATCATCGACTTCATATCTCACCCTAAGCAGGATGGCTATTACCTCATCTTATCAGAGAATAATGGTCGTAGAAGATCCACCATGTATCAGCTGCGCCGGGGAGAGCTGATCATGTACCGTGCTAAGTCGTGCGACGCACGCATCCACAAGTTTCCAGCTAATCCCTCTGGTAAAGTCAATCGGACCTGATGAGACTACTGCAGAAGATAGAGCTATTCAAGCGTATGGATGATATGATCCAGCATAAGTCTACGGGCAGCCCCATAGCTTTTGCTAAGCGGCTGGGCATCTGTGAGAGTACGATGTACAACCATCTGAAAGAATTGAAAGAACTGGGAGCCCCCATCAAGTACGATAAGTCAAGACTGAGTTATTACTATAAGACACAGACTACATTCATTTGCGAATTTAGATTCGAAGTCAGTTCAGATGATGGGTAGCTGTCTTTAATGCTCAGATGAGAGAGACTTTATAAGATAATTTTACTTTTTTAGGCTGTACTCCAAAAGATTTAGAGTGTAAAATGTTTATTTTACCATTAACAATTGTTAACGATATTCCATAGATACAATTTTCGACTTTATCACAGAAGGAAAGAAATAACGGAGTAGGAAAAATAAGATTGGTTAACACAAAAGATGCCATTCCGACAATATCGGAACAGCACCTATAAACTTCTCGCGAAAGAAGTGCTGTAAAGGTAATGGTTTTTGGAATGGATCAGATGTGTCCTGATTGACAATCATATCCATAAAGATGGTGTGATACTGCTCCCATTTTAATAACCATTTAAATTTTTTACAGTATGACACGTATCATATTATTCAGTTCATTTTTACTTATGCTATTATTAACATCATGTCAGAAGGAGGCTCCTGATCAGAACATTCTACAATCCGATGAAGAAGTCGATATAGAAGCGATGATTCAAAAGGATAAAGAAGCTTATAGAGATTATGTGGCTAAGCATGGAGAAGTCACAATAGAGCACATGACCTTGGAAGAACTTCAAGTCTTTGTAGCTGCTAATGATTTACCACCTATTAGTGAAGAGACCATAAAGAATTACAATTCAGCTAAGAGGTTAAAGACTTCTGGTGCTTGTAGTTCAGGTTGGATTAACTATTGTGGTGACCATAATGGCAATGGGACTTTTAGTTCTTCGGACTTAGTCTATTTCAATAACGTGTGTCATTTATGCTCCAATACTGGTAATGCTTGCGGCTCATTTACAACAGGTTGTAGTACTTGGAATATACCATCGACTCACAGGTTTAGGACTTTTGGTTATTTATCATATTATGATGGAGAAGGTCAAACCACTTTATATAATAGACAGGATTATCAATCCGCTTATAATTTTATAATAGGAAGTTCATCTTGTTAAATTAAATTAGCTAAATATGGTCGTCATGGTATTGACGGCCATATATCTTATCATGAATAGGATCTTTATAATATCAGGATTAATACTATTTCTTGTATTTAATGCAAGTGCACAAAGAGAAAACTACAATTGGTACTTTTCAGGAGGTAATTTAGATTTCAACTTTAATCCGCCTTTTTACTCGGAAATAAGTTCAGTTACAGATCGCTCAAGAGGGGTATCTTCAATTTCAGATCAAGATGGAAACCTTCTGTTCTATGCAAATGGTGAATCCATTTGGAATAAAGATCATAATGTTATGCAAAATGGGAATAATCTAAATGGTCATACTTCTGCTCAACAGTCTGTGGTAATAACATCTTTACCTAATGGAGATAGAAAATTTTTAGTTTTTTCACTGAACGACGAATCTTCATTAGGAGGATTGTATTATTCAATAGTGGATATGGATCTTTCAAACGGCCTTGGTGAGGTCACTTCAGTAAAAAACATTCATCTTGCAAGCAATTTAGCTGAGTCGATGGTACTAGCCAATGGTTCTTGTAATGATAAATGGCTAATTGTGCATGAACGGGAATCTCCAAATTTCCTTTCTTTTCATATTACTGAGAACGGCGTAAACATTGACGCCATCATTTCTACTACTGATATTGCAATTGAAGACCCTGCTCCAGAAGATGATTCATTTGAGAGAAGTTATAGTTTTCAAATGAATATTGACAAAACAAATAAAAAACTTGTTATTGGGGTTCCTCGATTCCTTCACTTGTATGACTTCAATCCAATGACAGGTATCGTAACGTTCGATAAGTTGATCAACGATGAGGATAGCAATAGTTACTTTCTAAGTTGTTTTTCGCCAAATAGTAGGTATCTATACGCATGGGAATTAATCACAAAAAATACTTCACAGTTTGATATTGTTCAATATGATCTTGATGCAACTGATATAGCAATGTCTAAATCCATAATTGCAAGTAGAATTGGTTCTGCAAGTTCAGCTATTCAATTAGGTCCAGACAATAAGATCTACATAGATCATTCAATTAAACCTTATTTATCAGTAATTCATAAGCCAGACTTACCAGGCAATCTTAGTGAATTCGTGGAAGAAGCGATCACTCTTCCTACTAACTTAAAGCTAAGTTCTTTTCAAAATAGTTTAGGTGTTCTACTAGAAAATTTTGCGATAGAACAGGCATTTCAATCGGATACTGTTTTATGTAATGATGAAGTAATTGTCCTTGATGTTACTTTGCCAGATGCCAAATACCTATGGCAAGATGGAAATACAGCAGCAGAATATGAAATATCAAGCCCGGGATTGTATTGGGTTGATAGATCAATCGGAGAATGTAGCTTTAGGAGAGACAGCATAAGAGTTATCGTCTCTGATACACTGAATCTTGGCAAAGATCTAACAACATGTGAGCTTTCTGTAAGCCTGGAAAGTCCTTTATCTGCGAATCACTATTTATGGAGTACAGGCGAATCTACCCCCAAGATAGAAGTCAATAGCTCAGGTACCTACTGGCTGGAAGCCACGGTAGGGGAGTGTATCCTCAGAGATACGATAGAGGTAATCCTCGGTACTGTTAATGCCTTGGACTTAGGAGAGATGATCCTCACTTGCCATACCGATCCCATTACGCTGATGAGCAATATAGAAGGAGAAACTTACAGCTGGAGTACCGGCGAGAATTCACCAATGATTGATGTGACTGCCACAGGCACGTATACATTAGAAGTGCTGTCAGAGGATGGCTGTACCTATCGAGATACCATCGACATCGTTTTTGATGAGCTGTCAATAGACTTAGGTGCTGATCAAGAGATCTGTATGGGTGACAGTACAGTTCTATCGGTTCCTTCATCAGATCAGTTGTCCAGCATAGTCTGGTCAGACGGTAGCGAAGAGTCGTCGCTGACCGTACGTCAGGCAGATGAATATTGGGTAGCGATAGAGCGTGGCATATGCTTCGCCAGCGACACCATCCTGATCTCTTATGGTGCATGTGAGACGATGATACCCGATACGATGCAGATCGATACCATGGCTGTAGACACCACATCAGGCGGTCCAGGTATCTTCATCCCAGAAG
>CALFUK010000130.1 GCA_937929945.1 uncultured Saprospiraceae bacterium | reverse complement strand
CACGCCGACAATGAACATAAAGAAGGGCTGAATCAGATCCCAAAAACGCAAACCATTCCATGGATGATGATGAAACTGAAGCATCACTTGATGGCCAAGACCATCCGGATAATAATCAGTGAGTGCCTGGTAGACCATTGCAGCTTCAGCCATCAATAAAAACATGGTCATGCCCCGAAAGACATCTAAGGACATCAAGCGGGAGCTGCGAGCTTTGGTTTTGTCTTTCTCTCGTATTTTATCTTCTGTGGACGACATATGGTTTCGCGCTCGTTTATTTCATCGGTGTGAATCACAGTATGGTTGTCGTACTGATCTTCCAATGTAAGTTAGCTTTTCTTTTTTAATTCGTATTTACACCATATATCTCACCTTCACGAATAGACCTTTCTCAGACAGACTGTAACAGATTAATATCTTTCTGGGTTCTGCTACATTAATACTGACCAATAGTTTATTTTAGACTCATGGACGCACATCAAGTATTCGGACTCGCTAATAATCTGGCTATGATCAGCTGGCTCCTCATGATCTTACTCCCTCGATGGAAATGGACTGCTAAGCTCATCGTAGGCGTCAGCGTGACGATTTTAGCATTCACATATGCGTACTATATTATCAAGACATTTGATTCGTCTTCCTTTAGTAGTTTTGGTAGTCTTTCAGGAGTGATGAGTCTCTTCACTCAGCCAGAAGCGGTCTTGGCTGGCTGGATACATTATCTGGCTTTTGACCTGATGGTCGGCCGCTTTGTGTTATTGGACTCCCAGAAGCTTGGCATCAGTCATTTTTTAATTATCCCGTGTTTGTTGGGCTGCTTCATGTTGGGGCCCATTGGATTACTACTTTATTTACTGATTCGGATTGTTCGTACGAAGTCATATTTCTTAGAGCCTGCTGTGCTACAGCAACACTAATTTTTCTATTGCAACCACTTCTTTATTGATCTTCACTACTAATTGAACTTATTAGCGTTCTACTAGCCTAGCTTTTCATGTAACATAAACGAATCGTCAGCATAACCATTTGCCTGATTGTGTATTGGCCTATAATATAACAGTTGGTACAGAATCATTCGAGTTATATTCCGCTACCAAAATCATTACTAGGTGGCATGAAACTCCAGGATTTTATCCACTTCGTTATAATATTGAATTAATTGTAACTCCCGCCCATATAGTTCTTCTAACTTGTCTCTGAATAATAGCAAGTTTTGTTTAGCCGTTTCTGCCGCATTGAATTCATTTGAAAATACTAAGTCCGTCAACTGGGAAATAGGTTCATAAGTAATTTTTTGTTGATTAAAGGCTTTTTACAGCCCGAGCAGTATGTCATATTCTATATTGACAATGAGTGGATGTGACTTAGCAATATCCCATGCATCATCGGACGGCATATCACTCATAATGGTGCCTTTGCTAAATGCCTCAAATACGGCTGTCTTATCATTGATAAAGTTATTGATGAATGCTTCACTTCTAGAAAGACTGTCTAATCGGGTCACTATTTCTCTGTGATATGGCACCCACTCATCCAATAAGCTTTTATTCTCCTGCAATTCTGATTTTAATTTTGATAATAGTTTTGCGGCATCTTTTTGGTTCTTTCTGTCTTCGATCCTTTCACTTAGATATAGGCCAAGTACCACACTAAAAACAATTAAGCATAACTGCAAGACATATTTTATGATTGATTTCTTCATTTTACTCTGTTTCAGCGATGTGATAAAAGTGAATCCTGCACCTATGGAGTTGTTTGTATTTTCTTCTAATACAAATTTTTTTATCGTCTGTAATCACTAAGATAAATACAATGTAGAAAGAATATAGTATCGAAATTAATTTATGTCATCATTCGACATAATTCCTCTTCACACTAATTTAATTCCCTTCTCTTCGATCACAATCTTTCGCTGTTTATATAAATCGCCAACCGCTTTTTTGAAAGCTTTTTTACTGATACCGAAGCTCGTGTAAATTTCGTCCGGGGCGCTTTTATCAGTCAATGGAATGAAACCGTCATTAGATTTCAGCTCCTCGTATACTTTCTGACTGTTAACAGCATTGAAATTATCGTATCCAATGGGTTGTACTGAAATATCCAGCTTGTTTTCTTCGCGAATCAATTTTACGTAAGCCTTCTGTTGATCTCCTATATTGACATCTTTGAATAATTCATTTTTAAAGACTAAGCCTTTGTGGCAGTGATTGACAATCACAGAATAACCGATGTCTGTCTCTTGATAAAACATAATGTCTACTTCATCCCCCTCCGCTACGGTAAGCATGGCGTTGTCCAATATCTTTTCAATTTTACTGCTTGCGTAGAGGCGGTCTGACCGTTCATCCAAATCCATATACACGATGTGCCATTGGCCTTTTTCCACCCTTTGACCTTGGAGTGCCAGCGGCAAAAGAAGATGTTTTTCTAAGCCCCAATCTAAAAATGCACCATATTCAGATATCGCGGCAACTTCCAACAGTGCGAATTGCTGCATTAGAATCTTTGGTGTAAGGGTGGTTGCTATTTTGCGTTCGTCATGATCTAAGTACACGAATACTTCGATCTCTGTATCGATGTCATAGTCTTCTGGCACATATTTATGAGGCAATAGGACATCTTCACCCTTCTCATCGCCGAGATAAAGTCCGACGCTGGTTTCTCGAAGTATGATCAGTGTATTGTATTGCCCTATCTCTATCATGTCAAAGCTATTATCTAATGCTTAGCAAAACCTGCAAGATAAGATAATCTTCATCTCTATATGACGGCATTCGAGTAGCTATATTGTTTCATTGGTCTTTCAAGGTAATTTCTCAATCATCCTTCTCTTTTAATTTGGGCTTTGTGAATAGTTTGCCATCTCTGCATGTCTAAATAGTCAATTATTGAATCTAATTGTCTGATATATTGGTCTATGTATTTTCGCATTTGACGAAATTGTTCTTGACGTAATGGTTGAGAGAAATGTGTCATATTCCTAATTTCAGAATTAAGAAAATTAGCAAATATGTCATTAATACGCTAAGTACGCCTACCCAAAATATCCTGCCATCTTACCTTTTGAAAGATGCTCTCTCCTATGAGCAAAAGAAGGGCTCTACTCCCCACCATACGCTATCAAGTAAAAGCACTGAATGTGTCCGCAAATCACCAGCTTCCTCAGCCTACCGAAAATATTTACCTTTATCCCTTCACCATAGTTAAGTCCAAGTGAAAGTATGCATTGCTGAAAAACCATCCGTCGCGCGTGAGATAGCTCAGGTCCTCGGTGCGAGCAGCCGTAAGGATGGCTACTTCGAAGGGAATGGCTATGCGGTGACCTGGACCTTTGGGCACTTCTGTACGCTCTATCAGCCGGATGACTACCAGCCAGCGTGGAAGCGCTGGCAGCTGGACAGCCTACCTATGCTGCCAGAAAAATTCGAGACGAAGCTGATGAAAGATAGTGGGGTCAAGAAACAATTCGCCGTCATCAAAAAGCTCTTTAAAGGGGCATCACTGGTGATCAACTGCGGTGATGCTGGACAAGAAGGAGAACTCATCCAGCGCTGGGTCATCAAAGAAGCAAAATACAAGGGTGCGGTAGAGCGCCTCTGGATATCCTCCCTCACGAAAGAAGCGGTGAAAGAGGGCTTTCAGGATCTGCGCCCCGCCTCAGAGTTTGATGCCCTGTACTACGCTGGCAGTGCGCGTGCCATCGGCGACTGGCTACTCGGCATGAATGCCACTCGGCTCTACACGCTCAAATATGGGGGCGGTAAGCTGGTCCTGTCCATCGGGCGAGTACAGACACCGACCCTGGCGATGCTGGTAAGGCGGCACAAAGAAATCATCAACTTCGTCTCTACGCCTTTCTGGGAGCTGCAGACCAAATACCGGGATGTCATCTTCAGATACGAGAAGGGGCGCTTTGAAAAAATAGAAGAAGGGCAAGAGCTGCTGCAAAAGGTAACTGACCAGCCGTTTACAATCGTATCATCGAACTCAAAGAAAGCAAAAGAATACGCACCGCGCCTCTTTGACCTCACAGGGCTCCAGGTACACTGTAATAAGCGCTTTGGCTACTCTGCGGATATGACCCTAAAGCTGGTGCAGAAGCTCTACGAGCTCAAAGCAGTGAGTTACCCCCGAGTGGACACTAGCTATCTGCCCCAAGATGTTTATCCCAAAATCAAAGGCATCCTGAGCAAGCTCCAAGGCTATGAGCCATTCACTGCAGGGCTGCTGCAGGCCAAAATCAAAAAGTCCTCGCGCGTCTTCAATGATAAAAAAGTGACGGACCACCATGCCATCATCCCTACTGGCGTGCAGGCGCGCATGGATGCTACTCAGGCCAAAGTCTATGATGCGATTTGCAGGCGCTTCATCGCTAACTTCATGCCAGAGTGTGATGTGAATCAGACAGTGGTGATCGGTGAGTCCATGGACATCCGCTTCAAAGCGAAAGGAAAAGAAATCGTGAACCCAGGCTGGCGCGTCCTCTATCCGAAATCCAGCAAGAAGAAAGCAGATGATGATCAGCAGAAAGAAGAAGAGGTGGTCCTGCCCAGCTTTACGAAGGGCGAAAGCGGTCCCCACTCGCCCAGCCTCATCGAGAAGCAGACTCAGCCACCTAAGTACTATACTGAGGCCACGCTGCTGAGAGCCATGGAGACAGCCGGCAAGACGGTAGACAAGAGTGAACTGAGAGAACTGATGAAGGAGAACGGCATCGGGCGCCCCTCCACCAGGGCCAACATCATAGAGACGCTATTCCGCAGGCAGTACGCACACCGAAAAAAGAAATTGGTGATGGCCACAGATCTCGGTATCCAGCTTATCGACACCATCGAGAATCCGCTGCTGAAATCCGCAGAGCTGACAGGCCAATGGGAGAAAAAGCTACGGCTGATCGCATCCAAAGAATACAATCCCAAAGCATTCATCCAAGAGATGAAAGACATGACGGCTGCTCTAGTCACCGAGGTACGCTCATCAAATGCCTCTTCTAAAATAGATGTGTCCCAGATACCTGACAGGCAGTATGGCAAAAAGAAAAAAGCCTATCAGAAAAAACGGCCAGGGACTAATGCAAGAACAACAAAATCACCTGCTACCAAAACAAAACCCGCGAAGCGGTCAGCAGCTAAAACAGCCATCACTGAAAAACACTGCCCGCAGTGCAAATCGGGAACACTCATCAAAGGCAAATCCGCCTACGGCTGCAGCCGCTGGAAGGATGGCTGTCGCTTCCAGCTGCCCTTCGTCTTTCTGGAGAAGAAAATCTCTGATAATCAATACAAGCGCCTCTTAGAAAAAGGATCCACGGTGTCATTAAAAGGCTTCAAACAGGGAGGAATGAAGGTCAATGGCTTACTCCGATTTGACGACGCATACCTGCTGGTGCTGGAACAGCCTAAAGCGAAAGCCACGACCACATCTTCTCCATCTCTCCTGTGTCCAGCCTGCCGCAAAGGAAAGATTGTGAAAGGAAAGACGGCCTATGGATGCAGTGCCTGGCAGTCTGGCTGCAGCTTCCGATTTCCATTTGTCAAAATAAAAGAAATGGCAAAAGATAAACCCCTCACTAAGGAATTAGTCAAACAAATCTTATATTCAGCATAGCTGACAAGCTTCCACAATTGTTGTCCTGTTTATTGAGCTATCATGATATTCCAAGAGATGGGTACACTCGCTAATTCCAAGTGAAGCACAGCTGTAAAAAATAAAATTAACCATGAGGCATGTCATCCAAGAACTGAAGTCTAAGAATAAGCCACTGTATTATGGTGGGCTTGCCTGTCTATTTTTAGCAGCAGTCGCTCTGCTGCTGATCATGCTGACCAATACTCAGGTGCTCGGCATCAATGCCTGGATCAAGCCACTAAAATTCTATCTGTCTACCACCATTTTTATTTGGAGCATCGGATACTATATGACATATCTAGATCGGCCTAAGGCTGTAGCCATTTATTCCTGGATGGTGACAGGCGTATTTGTTTTTGAGTTGGCCTACATCACCTACCAAGCCGCGGTGGGTGATCTATCTCATTTTAATCTCAGCTCATCTTTCCATGCGGCCATGTTCAGCGCCATGGGGATCGTCATTACAGTGATGACTCTTTGGACGGTCTACATTGGCATCTTATTCTTCACTCGGGCACATCAGATCCCGCAGCGTCATGTGCTTTGGGGTATCAGGTGTGGCATTCTCTTATTCGTGGTCTTTGCCATGGAAGGGCTCGTCATGGGCTCTATGATGTCACATACAGTGGGTGCAGCTGATGGCGGCGCCGGTCTGCCCGTGACTAATTGGAGTACGAAGCATGGAGATCTGAGGGTCGCCCATTTTTTCGGCATGCATGCACTGCAGATCATCCCTGCTGCTGCCTACTTCGTCTTTAAGAAATCGTACCAAGTCATTTTATTTGCTCTTGCCTATTTTGCCCTGGTCAGTTATTTATTATTCCAGGCACTGCAAGGGATTCCTCTATTATCATTTCATTGAGCCTGAGTAAAGCTCTATCTTCCAGATTCAATACAGGCTCGACAGTCATCTTTGTAAAAAATGCCTGTAATGCCATTAACTAGGACATCCAAGTGGATGATTAATCATGTTATATTCTGACAATCATTAAGTTCTAAAATCTTTTAACCTATGAAACATTTACACTTCGTCCTTTTCAGCCTAATGTATCTCACTGTCTGTGCCCAGTCAGCACTGCCTGGCATTCTCTCCGAGCGCGACCAGGCCAAAGTCGTGGACGACATTTTAGAAGACAGACTGGACAATCTGCTGCCCCAGCTCATGGAGCGCGAGGGCATCGAGATGTGGATCATCATCTCCAGAGAATACAATGAGGATCCCGTGATGAAGACCATGCTGCCGTCTACCTGGCTCTCTGCCCGGCGCCGGACCATCATGGTGTTTCACAATGATCCTGAGGAGGGGATTGATAAGATAGCCATTGCCAGATACAGCGTCGGCAAGCTGCTGAAAGGCCAGTGGGACGTGGATGTCTATCCAGACCAATGGGAGGCCCTGATGAACATCATCAAAGAGAAGAACCCGAAGAACATCGCTTTGAATTTTTCCGAGACCTTCGCCCTTGCTGATGGCTTAGTGAAGTCAGAGTACGATGCCTTCATGCACTATCTGCCAGAGGCGTATCACAGTAAGGTGATCTCCGCAGAGCGACTGGCCATCGGCTGGCTGGAGACCCGATCGCAGAAGGAACTGGCCATCTACCCCATGATCGCAAGACTGGGACATCTTATCCTGAGAGAGGGCCTGTCAGAGCGGGCCATTCATCCAGGCATCACCACCACGGATGATGTGGTGTGGTGGCTGCGGCAGCGGGTGTCGGAGCTGGGGCTCAAGACTTGGTTTCACCCATCTGTGTCCGTACAGCGGGCGGACATGGGCAATAATGAATTTCTGAGATCATTCTCCAAGCGGCCAGATCAAGATGTGATCCAGCTAGGCGATCTACTGCATGTGGACTTCGGCATCACTTACCTGCGGCTGAATACGGACCAGCAAGAACATTTCTATGTGCTACGTCCTGGAGAGACCAGCGCACCTCAAGGGCTAAAGGACGCTTTTGCTCATGGCAATCGGGTGCAGGATATTCTGACCTCGCATTTCGTCAAAGGCCGCAGTGGCAATGAAATATTAAAAGCTACGCTGGACCAAGCTAAAGCAGAGGGCCTGAATGCATCCATTTATACACACCCGATTGGTCTACATGGTCATGCGGCTGGACCGACAATTGGGCTATGGGATCAGCAAGGCGGTGTGAAGGGTCGCGGCGATTACCCCCTCTTTAAAAATACGGCTTACTCCATTGAATTATTTGCTGCGACTAAGGTCCCTGAGTGGGGCGGAAAAGTAGTGCGCATCATGCTAGAACAAGATGGTGTGTTTACTGGTGATCGCTTTTATTATTTGGATGGTCGACAGAAGGAGTTGTGGGTGATACCATAGACAATGTGAATTTGATTCTTACCCTAAGTATTGATACATACATTGAAACACTACCTTCAGCAATTAGAATCGATTACAATCACATAATTATGATCGAACAGACTTCTCAGGATTAAAGATGTCGACATCACTGTTAAAATTCAAATCGATAGGATATAGAGGGTAGTACGGGCAGCAATGACACCTCTTCTATTTGCTTGATGCTATTTTCTGGATTATTTGGATCGGGCACTCTATTGCTTCTCACGTAGACGGGGTTCTTATTCGCATAGGCGTTGATGAGGCCCAAGGTCCATATTCGGGTATAGCGTTTTTTGATCTTCGTGAATGTGATGGCGAAGTCTAGTCGGTGAGTGTCGGACAATTGGAAATTGTTACGCCCCTCAGATAATTCGACTCCTGATATGAATGAAAAAAGACTTGGGTCAGTAAAATTATTTGGGCTAAAGCTGGCTGGTGCATTTATCGTGCTGATGGTCGTATATCTTCCACTGGCATAACTCCACTGCAGTGATACATTGATTTTCTTTGATGCCTGGTAGTTACCCACAATGGATACCTGATGCCGACTGTCATACTTGAACGGGTAGACCTCTCCCTCATTGATATCTGGAAACTGCCTGGTATTCCAGCTCAGCGTATAGGCCAGCCAGCCATTCAAGTTGCCTTTCTTCTTATGTGCGAAGAGTTCCAGTCCATAGCTGGTGCCATCACCTTGTAAAAGCTGGCTCTCCCAGTCACTGCTGCTGGAGCCAAAGGTATTCTCGACGCCGTCTTTGAAGCTCAGCATATTAGTCATGCTCTTATAATAAGCTTCTAAGCTGAGCTCGAAGTCCTGCCCCGGAGAATAGCTCAGTCCTGAAGAGAGCTGCCAGCTATCCTGTGGCTTCAGGCGACTGGTGCTGGACACCCACAGATCAGAGACGAAGAGGCTGGTCTCGGATGTCACCAGATAATTGAACTGTGTCATTCTGGAATAAGCGCCTTTCGCGGACAAGCCTTTAGCCAGCTGATAGTTAGCCGCCAGTCTGGGCTGTATCGATGTGAATGTCCGATCATCCACCAGAAAAGCCGATAGGTGTAAGCCCGCATTGATGGACAGTCGTTTGATGCTGACATCATCTTCTACATAAGCATTGAGTTCTGTTGATCTGATATTTCTCCTGGAAATGATGGTGCTGTCAGAGCGTAGAGCGTTAGGCTGGTCAATTAAAATAGAGCTGCCAGGATTATAAAAATGTTTCTGTGCTGCCAGGCCGAATCTGACATAGTGCTCGGGAGATGGCACGTAGTCAAAATTGACCTTGGCGCTGAGGTCTTCTATTTCTGATCGATAGAAGACACCTGAGCTGCGTATATCATTCACTTTAGTCGTCTGGTTATATTGGAATCCCTGATTAAATTTGAGATAGTTTAAAGATGAGTTCATGAATAGCTTGGGGCTTAGCTCCCAGTTCCATCTCAGGCTCGCCAGATTATTTCCCCATGATATCAGGTTTTTCGATTTTTTAAAGCTAGAGAATGCCTCAAATCCATAGTTGTCTCTTCCTTTGTAAAGATTTAAAAATATACGCTGGTCTGCATTGATCACATGCTGCACTTTCAGGTAGGTGTCATAAAAATTGAGCGTTGGTTTGATCTGATTGCTGTTACTACTGAAGTCGTCATCAATCGATATAAAAGGCCTAAAGAGCAAGTCTGCAAAAGACCGCCTACCTGAAATGATGAATGATGTCTTGTCATTTATAATGGGCCCCTGCAGGGTGAACTTACTGGCTATGAGGCTGATTGATCCAGTACCGTGGATCTCTTGTAGGTCTCCATCGTTCATTCTGATATCCAAGATCGATGATAGCCGGCCGCCATATCTAGCGGGAAAGGCTCCCTTAATCAGTGTGCTGGTCTTCACCACATCTGTGTTGAAAATCGAAAATATACCCAACAGGTGCGATATATTATAGAGTGTGACTCCATCCAGCTGCACCAGATTTTGATCCGGGCTACCGCCTCTGACAATCAGTCCTGAAGTAAAGTCACCCGTAGATGAGACTCCTGGCAGACTCTGGATGGACTGGATGATGTCATTCTCACCCAGCAGGGATGGATTGCTGTGGAGCTCTGCTTGTGATAACCTGATGGTACTCATCTCTGATTGCTCCGTCAGATTTTTCTTTTTGCCTATGATTTCTATTTCATTGATGTAGGAGTCAGGTTCTAGTCTGATGATGAGGGTAGTGTCTTGTCTATGATCTATGGATAGGCTGATGTCTTGATAGCCGATGTAGGATGCCGAAAGCTCCACCTGGCCACGAGGGATGGTGAAGCTGAAAAATCCTGACTCATTACTGACCGTGCCCTTCCCAAGTGCTGCACACAGCAGGTGTGACCCGATCAGACGCTCACTGGAGTGCACGTCCTCTATGTAGCCATTAATGGTATGTGTCGGTATTTTCTTTTTGACAATTGGCTTAAAAAGGATGATCTGATCCGCACTGACTTTATAGGCCAAGCGATTAGTGCTGACGATGGCTTGCAGCAGTCCTTCGATGGATGTATCTGTCTTCCGATTGATGTCGATCGATGCTTTGACATCAGTCGGATTAAAGATGAAGCTGATCTCGCTTTGTGATTCCATCTGCTCGATGAGCTCCGTAGAAGCATAGCGGCCAGCATCCAGCTTGATCGGTGAAGCCATACCCCGCTGAGCATAGCTGTGGCTGACAGCGAGAAGCATAAGTATGATGATACAGCCATATGACCTCCACTGACTATGATTCACTTAATTATTTATTGCAATACCCATTATCTATAATGTACTGTCCGTTTTTAGAAATATAAGTAAAATGATAGATGGGTTGTATGCTCTGTAAGATGGTTTCCAGATCCTTTGTCTTGAAGTGGCCTTTGAAAAGACAGTCTTTTAACGCTTCATTCTGGAGTGTGATTTTATTATTTGTCAATGCTTCGAGTCGGCTGACCATATCTTCGAGAGTCGCATTCACAAAGACCAGCTCGCCTGTCGCATCATACAGATGATTGATGTCTCTGGCAGTATCACCAATGTTGAGACTTGCAGCCTGTTGATTGTATTCTGCTGTCATATCCTTGGTGAGTGTAACATTCTTATTCGTGGCTTTATCCGTCACGCTGACTTTTCCCGTCAATACGGTGACTGTAGCTTCCGTCAGATTAGCTCCATCATTGATGACGAATGATGTGCCCAGCACACCCACCGTGAGGTGGGGCGTATGCACCGTGAAAGGCTGTGACTCATCTCTCACGACATCGACGAAGACCTCTCCCGACGTGTGTATATCTCTACCATCCGCAAAGGCTGGGTCGTAGCTAAGCTCAGACAAGGGCTCCATCCAGACCGTGGATCCATCTGGCAGTGTCACCGTCTGTCCTGCGTCCGCACTAGCGATGATCTGGGTCGGTGAGGCCGTCCCCACATACTGTCTGAGTAAAAATGCAGCTGCGATGAGGATAGATACACTGGCAGCTATGGCCAGGTAGTTTCTTCTTGCGGGCATCTTCACCACAGGGGCGTCATTCATCTTCTGATGCAGCTTTTGGAGGGCTGCTTCTGTATCTATCGCAAGGGTAGCAGGCTGCTGTGAGAGGCTGTCTTTGGTCTTGGACCAGAGATAAGCCATCTCCTGGAAGTAGGTCTCATTTTCAGCAGCGCTCTGACGCCAGTCAGATAAAGCAGCAGTCTCCTTGGCCGAGATATCGCCGTCGAGATATTTGCTAATGATATTGACTGGTGCCTCCATTAAAAATCCAGTTTTATTGATTCGACCACATCCACAGAAAAGATGCCGAAACCATGATCAAAGTTAGAGTAGATCGTACTAGGCTCCACGAATGGATTATCCTCCGCATCATAGGCCTGCCCTACTGATAGATCGTATAATACATAATCCGGGGATAAAGAAACAAGCTCTATTTCCACAGAGAGTAACGTGAGGTCCACTGATGTAGAGCTATTAGGATATCCTACTAAAACTAACTCGTGCTCATCTCCATCGAAGGTTATATCTGACACGATATCCTCGTTAAATTCTAAGATATTATTACTTAAATCAAAACGGTATTCTGCGATAAAGTCTGCACCAGAGTTATTGACCTGATAATGTTTTCTACCTCTGACAATGTAATTATTTTCTTCATTCGGCGGATCTTGGAATGTAATGGTGATGAAGTCTGGTGACCCTATGTCTAATCCAATCGAGTCTGTCTGTCTGAAGTCTAAGTCGATCATCTCTGGTCTACTAGGTACTGTCATCTCGGCAGTCATAGGCGTGTGCGCAGGATGATTCACCTCCAATTGATAAGTCTCTCCAGGTATGAATTCATATGGGTCCATACTGTACAAATCAAAATCAGGATTGAAAGTCCACTGTATGTCTCCCGCATCGGGAGTGGTCAGAGTCACCTGTGCGTCATCCAGTGATTCGAAGCTCGCGTTGTCTAGCACACTGATGGTCTCTGAGACTAGGATGAGATTCGCGTCGCTGTGTGTATTCATTCTGGCGATGACTGCCAGCTGACTGTCGACCTCTTCGATATCCAGATCTACCACTTTGGTGAAGCTCCCTTCAGAACAAGAGGTGATGCTCATCGCTATGATCACGATGGCCAGTATTATTTGATATGAATTATTTCTAATCATGATTTAAAATTTAAAATTATAAGAAATAGATGGAACAAACCGCAGAATGCTTCTTTCTTTAAAGACTTTTCCTTCATTCACGATCTCTCCAGAAGGTGTAGTAGAAAACTGTGACTCCGAGGTGAGTAAGAAGGGGTTCTTTCTGCCATAGGTATTATAGATGCCGATCACCCAGGTACGTTCGTATCTTCTTTTTTTCTTGTGAAATGAGACACTCAGATCTAAGCGGTGAAAGTCTGACATGCGGTAGGCATTTTTCTTGGTTCCCGTCTCTGGCCCATAGATGCTCAGGTTATTGACGAGCTGTCCTTCTCCAGCACTGTATTGAAAATTATCAAAGTATGCTGGTGCCTCTAAGGTGTTCAGAGAGATGGCATTCCCTGTGCCGTAGGTCCAATTAGCCGCCATAGATATTCTATCCGATAGCTTATACGATCCGACGATCGCAATATCATGCCTGCGATCAAAGCGAAATGGAAATCGCTCCCCGTTGTTGATGTCATCAAACTGCCTCCAGTTCCAGCTCAGTGTATAACCGATCCAGCCCGTCAATCGGCCTTTATTCTTCTGAATGAAAAGCTCCATTCCATAGGACTCTCCATCTCCCTGCGTCACCTTATTCTCCCAAGAATCATCAAATCCAAAAAGAAAATTAGCACCTTCCTTATAGGAGATCACATTACTCATGGTCTTATAGTAGCCCTCCAGACTGATCTCATACCCACCTTTGATCGTGGTCGCTACTCCAGCAGCGTATAGTCTACTTTGCTGTGGCTTAATCTTAGCTGTGCTCGGGACCCATAGGTCTGTCGGCAGGCTGAGTGACTCATTCGTCAGTAGATTAATGTACTGAGTCATGTCGGCGTATGATGCCTTAAGAGAGATGCCTTGATTCAGCTTATAGCGTAGACCCACTCGTGGCTGCAGCGAAGTGTAGCTCGTGCTGTCCGTCAAGAAGGCTGAACCGTGTAGCCCTACATTCACTTTCAGACTGCCTATGGTAATGTCATCCTCGATGTAAGCATCGATTTCTGTAGAGCTCACTGATTCTGCCCCAATGAGCGTATCCAATACTGAATTAATCGCTAGATCGCTTAATGTGACAGCACCAGGCTTGTAAGAGTGATTGATCGCAGAGATTCCCGTTTTGACATAATGCTTAGGGCTAGGTATATAGTCGATGTCAATCTTAGCACCATAGTCTCTGATACCGGAGATATACTTAGCTGAGAATGTCTGGGTCTCTCGACCAGTTCTGTCTTCATTCTGAGCAAAGATGTCTATATCATAATTAGACAGGGTGGCTGTGGTATTGACGAATAGCTTAGGTGTCACCTCCCAGTTCCATCTGAGCGAAGAGATGTAATTACCCCAGGCTATCTCCCCCAGATCACTGCCGAAATCATTCTTCTCTTCGAACCCAAAAGCATCAGAACCGAGATACCCACTGAGGTAGAGTCGATGCTTGTCAGATATCTTGTGTTGTATTTTTCCATTGAGATCATAGAAATAGAGAGTTGGTTTTCTGGCTCCATTACTACTCTTGATGAATGGCTTAGCGATCAGGTCTGCATAAGTCCGCCTGCCTGATAATAGAAATGATGTCTTGCCCTTATTGATCGGTCCTTCTAGGGTCAGCCGAGATGAGATCAGCCCTATCGAGCCCTCACCATGAAATTCATTGAGGTCTCCTTCTTTCATCCTGATATCTAAGATAGAGGATAGTCTTCCGCCATATCTCGCCGGGAAGCCTCCTTTGGTCAGTGTCACCGTCTTGATCGCATCCGCATTAAAGACGGAGAATAGGCCCAGCAGGTGGGACACATTATAGATCGGCACTCCATCCAGCAGCACGAGATTCTGATCAGGACTACCGCCCCTGACATAGAGGCCTGTCTGTGCTTCGCCTCCTGACTGGACACCAGGTAGTAGCTGCAGTGATTTAAGAATATCGGTCTCGCCTAGAATCACAGGCATCGCTTTGAGGGTCTTCACTGGCACACTCATCTGGCTCATCTGTGTCTTCTCTTGGATGGCCTCCTCCTCTTCAGCTGTGATGACTACTTCGTCAAAGACGACCGAGTTATCCAGCGGGTATACAGAGGATACATCTTGATCCAATGTTATTGACATGACCTTCTCTTGGAAACCCACGTATGAGATCAATAGCTCGACTTGGCCGGCTGAAAGCGTCAAGCTGAAAAATCCGTATTCATTCGTCGTAGTGCCTTGGGTGCTGATCCGATCATAAATAGTGGCACCGATCAGTCGCTCTGACGATTGTTTGTCTTCGATGTATCCACTGATGGTGTATTTAGCCTCTTGTGCCATCATCATAAATGGAGTACAGAGGATCAGCAGTAATCCGAGTACTGCTTTAATTGTCTGTTTATTCTTTGTTTTCATGATTATAATTTATTGCTTATAACCATGAGTCGTTATCACAAATGCAGTACCCTAGTCAAAATGACTTTTTTCTACAAAAAAATTAAAAATATCATGCAAAAGAGTGATGCTCTAAGAAATTTGAGGCTTTGCATCATGTGGTATTCTACCGTCTTTGTGGATAAGTCCAGGGTTTCGGCGATTTCTTTATAGCTCATCCCTTCTGCTCGACTCATCATAAATATAGTACGCCCTTTTTCGGGGAGAGTACGGACGACCTGCTTGATGTGTGATACCTTCTCTTGAGAGATGATCTCTTCTTCGATGGATAGTGAGGGTTTATTTATTGTGTCAAGGTGTATGTCCGATTGCAAGGTGGGTTTGCGCTTGTCTTTACGGAGCTGGTCAAAACATTTATTTTGTACAGCCCTTCTCAAATAGGCGCTGTATGAATCAATCTCTGGCAATCTGTCTTTCTTCTTCCAGAGATCAAGGAAAAGGTCTTGGACAACATCCTCCGCTCGACTCTGATCAGTGAAAATGTGGTACGCCCGATGGACCAAATCACTATAGTGGTCTCGAAAGAGTTGATCAAATGCCGCCTTGTTCAAATTGTTCACTTAGATAGATCGTCATTAATTCTGTACCGAAGGTATGATATCAGTTGGTACACAGCACAATACTTTCCTAATAATGCTTCCGTGCTAGGGAAATATTTTGATCAGGGCATCTTTCGATAAAAACAAGCAATGCCCGTCACAGCGAAAAAATAAGCAATCACGATATTGAATAAAGACATGAACTGATAGGGCGCGTAAGATAAGGAGCTCACACCGAGGGTGCCAAACATGAAGAGCCCTGAAGGTGTCCAAGGCATAAGGTTCTCCATCATCGTGCCAGCGTCTTCTATGGATCGGCTGAGGACTTTGCGCTTCACGCCAAGCTGATCAAACTTATCCTTAAATGTCTCTGCGACCAAAAAGGTGGTCGCGTATTGATTCGCGATGATGAGGCTGGCCAACCAGGTGGTGCTAAGCGCCGTCACAATCAGCTGACGCCTCGTAGCGATTCGACTCATCATCCCTTTGATGACTTCCTCTATCGCATTAATGGTCTGTAGGGCTCCGATGAACATAAAGACAAGAAGACAGATGTACACGCCTTCTTTGAGATTATAGAGTCCGCCGCGATTGAGTATCGTCAAGACATCAGACTGCAGCGCGATGCCAGGGTCTACCATCGAAGTGCTGAAGCCTGTATTCAGACTCTGGAAGACATCGCTGATGGCGAAAGGCTGAAAGATGAGGCCTAAAACCATGGCCACAAAAGATGAAATCAGTAAGGTCAAAAAGATTGGCTTCTTCGTCACTGAGCCGTAGATCACGATGACCAGAGGCAGTAGTAATAGAATGTGAAATCGAAATATGGTCTTCAGGTCAGCTAGAGTCAGCTCGATCATATTCAGCTCGGTCACTGCATCCTGCAGCTCTCCCCTGAAGACAGGTGACAGGGCTGTATAGACGATGGCTGCCAGTACCGCCGCCGGTACCGTGGTATAGAGCATGGAGCGAATATGCTCCAGCACAGGTATGCCCGTTGCCAGCGCTGCTATATTCGTGGTGTCAGAAAGTGGTGATAGCTTATCTCCGAAGAACGAGCCGCCGACTACTGCTCCCGCCGTAATCGCCACATCCGCGCCGAAGACTTCTGTGATGCCGATCATGACTACACCTATGGTCCCAGCTGAGCCCCATGATGTGCCCGTCAGTAGTGAAAATAGAATGCAAATCACAAAGCTAAAGACATATATCCAGTCAGGACTGACCAGCGAGATACCATAGTACAGCAGCATCGGTATCGTACCTGATACGATCCAGCTACCGATCAGTACGCCGACGGCAATCAAAATCATAATCACCGGTACTGTCTCCCCGATCTTCTTGGTGATGTTAGCCTGAATGTCTTTCCAGCGATGACCCATGCGCATCAGGTAGAGGCAGGTGAAGGTCAGCGACAGCATCACGAGTACTTCCACTGGCAGCATCCGATTATTCAGAAGCACCGGATTGATGAATAAGCCAAACAATAACAAGCACAGAAAAAACAAGATGGGGACGAATGCCTGTCCAAAGGAGGGTGAAGGTTTTACTGTCGACATTCTGCTCTACTGGTGAATTGCTAAAGTAAGAAAAATGAGGGATGATTCAGTAATGCTCCTGACAGAGCGACGTGACAATGGTCCTGCCAGATGATGCAGACTGTGACCCCCATATTGTCTCTGAAATATAGACTATCTACTTTTCAATACAGGGCGGATAGACATGTCGCTACTCCAAAGCTGGAACTGCAGGCTCCTTGTATTTGACAAATAAGCGGTACACACTAGCGAATGCTAAATAAAGCTCGACGCTTACAAGGAAGAATTTTATAAGCCACATGAATAGCTTCATCTTTATATTATCAAACTATCTCTTATGACAGATCTCGTGACTCGCAATCGGCCGCAACTTGCCCTATTTTTTAAGTTAGGGTTTATTCTATTTTTGATATTACTGCTGATGATTCCTAATTTACTCATCCAAGAACTCGTGATGTCCAGGCAGTCACTCGAAGCACAGACACAAATGGAGATAGCCTCCAGCTGGGGACCAAGGCAACGAGTCGTCGGTCCGATACTCAGCATCCCATACTTAGAAGAGCTGCCCGCTGAAGACGGTGCCAATAGTATAGAAGAGCGCGTACTAAGAATCTTACCTCGGTCACTTAATCTTGATGTGACACTATCCACAGAAGAGCGGCAAAAGAGTATTTATAAAGCCATTCTCTATCACGCCGAGCATGAAATGAATGGCATCTTCGACCTTCCAGAGTCTGCTCGCTTTGGAAAATACGCCACAGATATTCTCTGGGAATCTGCCTTTATCGATATCGGACTGACTGCCGCATCCAGTCTGGACAGCATCGTGTATTTTGACTTAGGTGATCAGCACTACAAAATGCAATCAGGCCCTTCGGATAGTCAAATATTCCAGTCGGGTATCCACACCCCCGTGGTGATCCAGCCTGATAATGGTAGCTATGTATTTCAGACAGTATTTGGTGTCAATGGCAGTCAGAGTCTTGACTACCTGCCTATAGCGGAGTCCACTCAGCTAAACATGAGTGGTGACTGGGATTCTCCTGGGTTTATTGGCATGCCATTGCCGAGACAGCATGATATTTCTGCAGCAGGATTTACCGCTGGGTGGCAGTCTACTGAATATAACAGAGGCTTCAAGAAGTCGTGGGTCGATGACGAAGTCTGGTTAGAACGAGAATCCTCTTCTTTTGGTGTGAACTTAGTGCAGGTGGTCGGTCATTATCAAAAAAATATGCGCAGTGCCAAGTATGCCTTGTTGATTATCAGTCTCAGCTTCATGGTATTTTTCTTTTTTGAAATTTTAAAAACTAAGCGCATCCATCCCATTCAGTATATTTTCGTCGGATTAGCCCTATCAATCTTTTACACACTACTTCTTTCTTTATCAGAACACCTTGGTTTTGACTTATCTTACCTGATTTCTGCTGCCTCAGTGGTGGGACTCATCAGCTGGTACAGTAGATATATTTTACGCGATGGGCAGAATACTGTGCTGCTCACCGTACTCCTCGCAGGACTTTATCTATACATCTATTTTCTTCTTCAGCTTGAGGAGTTTGCACTGCTCACTGGTAGTATAGGTCTATTCTTAGTATTGTGTACCGTCATGTATCTGAGTCGTCACTTAGACTGGTACAATGTGGCAGCCAGGAGAAAATAATACTAGCCAACATAGAAGCTGACATGTACAGCTTCACCGTAGTATTTGTCAAATTCTCATCTAAAATTATAACCAAGTAGATTCGTATAGTGCATCGACCACCATATCTTAAACTGAGATCAAGCAGCAAGTCTGAAAAATTCTACGGATTATAATTAGCTGATTACTCGTTCGGCTGAGATAAGATAATTATGGTAAATGTAGAAGGGCTTATTGAGTAGAAAAGCTCATCGGATTATGTGTCCCTTTTAAAAAATATGAAACGTCTATGACGTAGATAGTTAAGACACCCAAGTGGATGATTATACTTAGCTATTTGCTGACAGGCATTTCGCCCTGAAATTTAAACATATGAAACGTCTATGACGTAGATAGTTAAGACACCCAAGTGGATGAGTAAACTTAGTTATTTGCTGATAGGCATTCAGTTCCAAAATTTAAACATATGAAATGAACTTAACATCAGCTCGGGCCCTGAGACAAGCTCAATGTGATAGCTCGCTATAATTAAAAGATCCCTGTTGGTCCGAAGTTATAGATCATCCTTAATCAGCAGGGAGGCTTTCCAAAATAAGAATATGGCAATCGTGATGACCCCGATACTTACAGTTAAGGCATACATCAAAGACTGGCCCTCATAAGTCGGTGCTAAAAGATCACTGAGCGCACCAAAGAAAAGTGGTCCCAGTCCAAGGCCGACAATATTCAACACTAAAAATAAAATAGCTGACGCCAGTGCGCGCATCCGCAGGCCCACCATGCCGTGCGCCATCGCGATGCACGGCGAGAGATACGTCGTCCAGCATATTTTGGAAAAGGCCATAGCCATAAGGCAGACATATTTATTTTCTGCTAAAAGAAAGATCAAAGTGCTGGGGATAGATAAGCTCAGAGTGATCACAGGGATGAGTAAGTACCACTTCGGATCCAGCTGACCATACTTATCCCCATAGTAGCCTCCGATCCACACTCCGATGGCTCCGCCGAGACCGACGCTTAGCGCCAACCAGGTACCTAGCTCACCGCCCTGCATGCCATGTGTCCTCACCATGAATGAGGGTGTCCAGTTACCCACGCCGTATTGGACGAAAGCCGTGAATCCTGCACCTAAGGCGATGAACTTAAAAGACTGCTTAGCGACTAATATATCCAGCACTTCTCTCATAGTGGGCAGGGTCTGATCCTCCCCCACCCGCTGCTCCGCGTAACCTCGCGGTGGCTCCTGCACGGTGAAGAAAAAAAGCACGGCATACACGATGCCTGGGACGCCCATCAACATCAGCGCCAAGCGCCAGCCCAAATATTCATCTAACCAGCCACCAAATAGGTAGCCCAATAAAATGCCGATGTAGATACCCATGGAATAGACCGCAATGGCTGTAGCGCGCTTCTCCTTAGGGAAATAATCTGAGATCATAGAGTGAGCCGGCGGACTGCCGCCTGCCTCACCGATACCAACACCGATCCTGGCCAAGAGCAGCTGTACAAAATTGCCCGCGAGTCCTGATAAGGCTGTCATCCCGCTCCAGATGGTAAGAGATACAGCGATGATGTTTTTTCTGGATGATCGGTCAGCGAGTCGCGCTATCGGTAGGCCCACTGTCACATAGAATATTGCAAAAGCAAGGCCTGTCAAGAGGCCCAGCTGAGTATCACTCAGCTCCAGCTCTGCCTTAATGCTCTCCTGCAGAATGACTAAGATCTGCCTGTCAATAAAATTGAAAATGTAGACGCCCGTGAGAGCGAGTAGTACGTACTTCTTGTAGCCTTCGGTGTATAGGGCTTTCTCTCCAGCAGCTGGCAGACCATGTGACATCTTACAAAATACACAAACTTCGTGAAGGGGAGCAATGAGTATGAATGGTTCTCTGCGTTAGTGTGTGCCCAGTATAAAAATTATAATAAGATATCGTCGTATGACAGGCTAGCTAAACAATTTTAGCTGAGCGTTTTATTTTGTCTTACTATAGTCTTAGCGGCATATCTACCGGTCTATACTGTTTTTAAGTTACCTATTAGGAAAGTCCGTATACTTCGTGTCCATCGATCCTTTCACGACCATATTCTCGTCATCAAAAGAGCTTCTGATCTTAGTGTATTTAAAATTTAGATCATCCCTGAACATGGTATTCTTAAATGATGTGCCTTTGTTAAACTTGGCATACTTGAAGATCGCATCCTCATCAAATACCGCATCCGCAAAACTGACGTGGCGGTCAAACTCTGTATACTTAAAAGTATTATCATTTTGAAAATGCGTATTCGCAAAGGAGGCTTCTTTATCAAACTGCGAATACTTAAAGGTAGAGCTATCTTCGAATACCGACCCGGAGAAATCTGTATTATCATTAAACTTAGAATACTTAAACCAGGCTCGCTTCTTAAAATCACAATTCTTAAAGGTCACTTCATCGTCAAAATGAGAGACAAAAGTATAATGAGAATTTCCTTCCGTATGATCTATGTTGTCATCATTATAATACGCATAAACGTGGTCTTCAAACGTACAATTGATAAAAGTAATCTTACCTTCTAAATGGTCTTCTATGGTGTTATTTTTGTTATTCCATTTTTTCTTTCTTGGCAAGTCTGGAAGCATTTCTCTCATAGGAGTTATATCCAAAATGCCCGTGATAATGACATTCTCATATGATACGTCCTCTCCCGCTTTGATTCTCTTCTCTATCTCACGCGCATCCACTTTAGACTGTGCATTTATCATCGCAGAGAAGCTGAAAAAGAATAAGATCAAGCAAAGAATTTCTTTAGGTGATGTGGTCGTGTTTTTCATAGGTTTAAAATTTCAGGGCAAAATGCCGATCAGCATATAGCTAAGTTTATTCATCCACTTGGGTGTCTTAACTATCTACGTCATAGACGTTTCATAGGTTTAAATTTTGGAACTGAATGCCTGTCAGCAAACAACTACGTTTAATCATTTCCTGGAAGGATTTAGTTATCTACATCATAGCTTTTTATAATGATAGACGACCTAAGTGACGAATCAATTATTCAATAGTTGCATACGGATGATTGTTTTTACCACGGAGTGAGCATTCGTCTATGTATTGGAGATGCTGATATAATCAATTTCAATCTCTTCAAGCTTCGGACTAATCTTATATCTTTACTCTTCTGGTCACGGAGGACGTGATCTTGGTACATTCACTTCAAGTTATCGTATGAGATTAATCATTGAGCATCTATCAAAGACCTATAAAAATGGCGTTAAGGCGCTGAACGATATAAATTTAGACATTGGTCAAGGCATGTTCGGTCTTCTGGGTCCAAATGGTGCAGGCAAGTCCAGCCTGATGCGGACCATCGCCACCCTCCAACAAGCCGATCAAGGCAACATCCAATTCAACGACATCAATGTCTTTGAAGATCCCATCGCGCTCAGAAAAGTGCTGGGCTATTTGCCACAGGAGTTCGGTGTCTATCCCAATGTATCCGCTTACCAGCTGCTGCATTATTTCGCAGGCCTCAAGGGCATCACTTCCAAAAAAGAGCGCAATAAGATCGTCAGCTACGTGCTGGAAGTCACAAACCTGACGGACGCCCGCCGTAGAGCGGTGTCCAAATACTCTGGAGGGATGAAGCAGCGCTTCGGCATCGCCCAGATGCTGCTCAATGATCCGCAGCTGATCATCGTGGATGAGCCGACAGCAGGCTTAGACCCCGCCGAACGAAAGCGCTTCCTCAATATCTTACGCGAAATCAGCAAGGGCCACATTGTGATCTTTTCCACCCACATCGTAGAAGATGTGAAAGAGCTGTGTGTAGACATGGCCATCATGAATCAAGGTGCTATCCAGCTGCGGGATTCCCCGACCAACGCTTCTGCAGAGCTAAACAGCAAGATATGGACCAAACGCATTAATGAAGACATGGCCGCCGTACAGCAAGCCTATCGGGTGCTTTCCAGTTCTTACAATCCTGATAACAGCATCAATGTCAGGGTCTATCAAGAAGAACATCCCGGTGATGGATTCACATCTGCTGAGCCCAGTCTAGAAGACGTCTATTTCTTTCACCTGGACCAAAGTGCCGTCCCTGCTTAATCCGAGTCTCTAAGCGATTCAATAAAATTTAGACCACATGTTCAAAAGGATATTCTCTTACGAGCTCAACTCATGGCTATACAAGCCATCGATCTATATATTCTGCCTGTTGATATTTGCTGGTACCGCCATGCTAGTCGCACTCACTGGAGGTGCCTTCGATTCGAATACGGCGTCCGTCTCTTCCTTGAAATACATCAATTCGCCCTCTGGGATTATGGCCATTGTGGTGTCGATGACGGTATTCGCCATGCTGCTATTTACCATCATCTGTGGTGACTCCATCTATAAAGACATCAAGACGGGTGCGTACCAGGTGATGTACTCCTATCCCTACAGCAAGCCCGCGTATTTTTTCGGTAAGTTTCTAAGTGCCTTCTTTATCTGTCTGGTCTTGATCCTCTTCATCGCCCTAGGTGCAGGCTTCGGCTTCATCATTCCAGGTATCAATCAGGATATGGTCGGGCCCCACAGCATCATGCCCTATGTCAGTACTTATTTGATTTATCTGATCCCTAACACCTTCCTGTTTTGCGCCGTCGTATTTGCCATCGTCACTTACACACGCAGTATATTAGCAGGCTTCGTAGCTATGATCGCCATCTACGTACTCAGTGGTGTGCTGGACTCAGCACTCATGCAAAAAGAATATTTCGAGCTGGCTTCTATGCTCGACCCCTTCGGCAGCCAGGCGGATGCCTACTATACGAAGTACTACACGGTGGATGAATATAATAATGCACCCATTCTATTTAAAGGTTTAATCGTCTACAATCGGCTACTCTGGATAGGCATCGGTATGGCCGTGATGCTATGGAGCTACATGACCTTCTCTTTTGAGGTCGTCCCTACGAGATGGAATCCATTCTCCAAGAAGGACAAATCCATTAAGTCCATTGCTCACCGGTCCATCCAAATGTCAGAACTGGCTCTACCGGGTGTCAGTCGCAACTTTGGTACTGGCCAACTCTTCACCAGTGCCTGGCTGCTGAGTAAAATAGACCTGTCCTTTATTTTAAAAGGAGGTGCTTTCATCGTGATCAGCATTATCGGACTGCTTATTGTCGGCATCGGACTCGCCTTTACGGGAGAGGTCATCGGGACCAAGACCTATCCCACCACAGCTAATATGCTGCTCTTCTCAGGCTTTACCTTTCGTATGTTCATCGTCCTGCTCACTTTCATCTATACAGGGACGATCATTAATAAGCGGACCGACAACAACATCTACCAGCTAGAAGATGTATCATCCACAAAGAATCTATCGTTTCTTCTGTCAAAATTTATATCCATCTCGTTGATGCAGATGGTGCTGCTGGCTCTGCCTATCTTGGCGGGAGTCATCTATCAGATCACGCAGTCATATTACAACTTTGAGCCAGGGCTCTATTTATATGACACCTATGTATTGCGTTTCATCAGCTTGATCCCATGGACACTCTTAGCCATCTTTATTTTCTCATTAGTTCCTAATTTTTACATTGGGCTTATCGTGACTCTGACCGTCTCTATTGGCGTCAACTTTTTACCTCAGCTGGGGATTGAAAAATCTCTCTTTCGCTACAATGAAGGACCGACCCCTATCTACTCAGATATGGCTGGCTACACCGTGGAGATGGCTAAGTTTTTTCTCTACCGGATCTACTGGATACTAGGCGGCTTATTTTTAGCCTTGATCGGCCTAATCTTCTGGCGTAGAGGTGTGAAGGTCCCCTTTAAAACCAGGATCTCGGAGTCTCTGCAGTCTGCTTCTGGAGGCCTTAAGACGGCAAGTGTTTTTTCTTTTGGTGCTTTCTTGCTACTGGGTGGATTCATCTATTACAACACCTTCGTCAAGCACAATGTATACAGCTCTAAAGAACAAGAACAGCAGCTGGTAAAATTTGAAAAATCTTACAAGCATCTTGCAGACTTAGCCCAGCCTCGGATCATTGACGTAAATCTGAAAGTCGAGCTCTACCCTGAGGAGAAGAACCTGTCCGCCTCTGGCTATTACATCATAAAGAATAAATCTGCTGAAGCCATCGATTCCATTGTGATCAATCATGGTGAGCTACTTGACTCTTTATCATTTGATCAGCCCACAGAGCTCTCTCTGCAGGATTCGATCATGGACATCAGAATCTACAGCTTACAAAATAGCTTAGCTCCTGGTGACTCTATGAAAATGGCCTTCACCATGCGCAATGATGAAAATACTTTATTCAGGTCCAATTCGCCCGTGCTGAATAATGGCACCTTCATCAACAACTCTATCTTCCCAACGATCGGCTATACTGACGCATTCGAGCTCTCAGATAATAAGGTCCGCAAAAAATACGATCTGCCCGAGCGAGAGCGTATGCCCGAACCCACAGACAGCACTGCCTTGCAAAATACTTATATCTCTAACTGTGCAGACTGGATCAATTTTGAAATCGTCATCGGCACGGTGCCAGCGCAGACGGCTATGGCTCCTGGGCAGCTGCAGCGCGAATGGGAAGAGAACGGCCGCCGCTACTTCCACTACAAGATGGACCAGCCGATGCTCAACTTCTTTAACATCTGCTCTGCAGAATACGAAGTCGTCAAAGACCAATGGCAAGATGTGGAGCTGTCCATCTACTATCACAAAGGACACGACTATAATCTGGATCGCATGATGCAAGCACTGAAAGATGGCTTCGACTACTACACTACGGAATACAGCCCCTACCAATTCAAGCAGCTGCGGATACTGGAGTTTCCTTCAGGCGGCTTCGCGCAGTCATTCGCGAATACGGTCCCCTTTGCAGAGAATGCAGGCTTCACCGCTCAGGTGGATGACTCGGATGAGGGTGGCGTGGATTATGCTTATACCGTGACGGCACACGAGCTGGCGCACCAGTGGTGGGCGCACCAGGTCATCGGCGCCGAAGTGAAAGGAGCCACCATGCTGTCAGAGAGTCTCTCCGAATACTCCGCGCTCAAGGTCCTAGAGAAACGATATGGCTCCGATAAGATGCGTAAATTCTTAAAGGACGCCCTGGATAAATACCTGCTGAGCCGTCAGATGGAAGCCAGTAAGGAGCTACCGCTGGCCTACAACGAAAACCAACAATACATACACTACCAGAAAGGCTCGCTGATCTTCTACGCGCTCTCCGATCTAATCGGCGAAAAGACGCTTAACCAAGTACTCGCGAAATACATCCAGCAAGTCGGATTTCAAGAGCCGCCCTACACCACTTCACTGGAGCTCTTAGCTCTATTGGAAGAAGCGACACCAGACAGCCTGCGCTATTTCTTAGAAGATAATTTCGAGCACATCACTCTCTATAATAATCGTGTGGAATCCGCTGAATACAAAGCAATGGATGACGGTCAATACAAAGTAGATATCTCAGCCCAGATCAGTAAATACCGCACCAATGAAAAGGGCCGCCAGTCATTCAAAGACGATGATGGCAACATGCTGGAGCACACGCCAGAAGGTGCTAAGCGTGCCACGAAGTCGTACCCCCTTCAGGACTACATTGATGTCGCCGTATTCGGCACAGAAGACATCGATGGCCAGACGAAAGAAAAAGTGCTGTACCTGCAGAAGCATCTGATCACTGACATACAAAATGATTTCAGCATCACCGTCTCTGAAAAGCCAATCGAAGTCGGCGTCGATCCTTATAACAAACTGATTGATCGGGATAGCAATGACAATCGGAAGAAGTGTGTGGAAGGGGAATAATCAGGTGAGATAATTAAGAGATTAACATATGGTTTGACTAGGTTTTTTGGATTCATCAAAGAGAAGCAAGTCCACAAGTAACTAGATGAATCATCCTCTCGGATGTTGACCTGATCGGTCTGTAAGCATTGGGAACCAAAGTTTCGTTGTTCAATTTATTCAAAGAGCTCAAAGCATGTCATGCGTTAAAAGAACAGATATCCCTCATGGATAAGGCCACATTTTATTAATCATATTTTGAAATTCTAAACAGATCATCAGACCAGAGGGTATATGCTTACCTTGCTGAGTCTCCCAAATAAATCCCATATATTTGCGGCTTCATTTTTGCAACAAAAGCAAGAAAGCAAGCGCAAAGACTGACAGTGGCTCATACAGACAACATACAATACTTAAAAATCAATGATCCTGAGGAGCTGGAGCTGGGCTCGGGCTTTTCAGAGCTCACCTTGGCTTATCACACCTATGGGACGCTCAATGAAACTGGAGATAATGTCATCTGGGTATTCCACGCTCTGACAGCCAGCTCTAAGATTGAAGATTGGTGGGTCGGTGCCTTCGGTAAGGGACGCATCCTCGATACGGATCAGCACTTTGTGGTCTGTGCTAACCTGATCGGCTCTTGCTATGGCTCCACGGGTCCGCTAGACACTGACCCTCAGACGGGTCAGACATACTACCACGACTTTCCGATCGTGACCATCAGAGATCAGGTCAAACTTTTTCAAAAACTCAAAACCCACTTAGCCATCAATAAGATCTGGATGGGTGTCGGAGGTTCTATGGGTGCCTGCCATGCTATGGAGTGGGCCATATCCGAACCCGATCTCTTCCAAAACCTATACCTGTCCGTCTGCTCGGCTAAAGAATCCTCTTGGGGTAAAGCCATCCATACCGCGCACCGCATGGCCATCGAAGCTGACCAGAGCTGGACAGAGCGCAGAGACGATGCAGGGATCCAAGGCATGAAAGCGGCACGCGCAGTCGGTATGGTCATCTACCGTAATTATCTGTGCTATGAAGAATTTCAATCGGATGCAGATGACACCTTAACAGAGTTCAGATCAGCATCATACCAGCGCTACCAGGGTCAAAAATTAGCAAATCGCTTCAATGCCTTTTCCTACTACCGGCTGCTGGACAGCCTGGACACCCATAATGTGGGACGTGATCGAGGATCTATCACTGAAGCCTTAGCGCAAATAAAGTCAAAAACGGTGATCGTCAACATAGACACCGACCTGCTCTACCCTGCCGTGGAGCAGCAGCACATTGTCGATGCGCTCCCTAATGCCATATATGAAAGCATAGCCTCCTCATACGGCCACGATGGCTTTCTGGTAGAAACCGAAAAACTCACAGCTCTTTATCTCAAACACTTTGTAGGCATATGATCGTATTAAAGTTCGGCGGCTCATCCGTAGCCACGCCGGAAAGAATCAAACACATCGGCACGCTCATCCAACCGCGCATCTCTGCTGGGGAAAAAATCGCCGTGGTATTCTCTGCTTTTGGTGGTGTCACTGACAGCCTCATCTCGATGGCTGAATCGGCTGCTAAGGGCAAAGAAGAATATACCGAAACGCTCACCGCTTACAGACAGCGGCATGATGATGCACTGCGAGCTTTATTAGGTGATGAAGCCACTACTGCAGCAGCTCAGCTGGAAGAGAATCACAAAAACCTCGAAGAGCTGCTGAATGGTGTCTTCTTAGTCAGAGAAGCTTCGCCACGTACGATGGACTATATCCTGAGCTTTGGTGAGCGTAATTCTTGCTACATCATCTCTGCCTACTTTAAGCACTTGGGGCTGAATGCCGCCTTCTTAGATGCCAGAAAAATCATAAAGACCAATAAAGATTTCGGTGCTGCACGGGTTAATTTCGACCTGTCATACGAGACGATTAATCAATACTTCTCATCTGTCGAGGGCCAGTTGCAAGTGGTCACTGGATTCATTGCCAGCGATATCGGTGGATTGACGACGACCCTCGGCCGTGGCGGATCTGACTATACAGCAGCCATCTTAGCCGGAGCACTGCGAGCAGATCGCTTAGAGATATGGACTGACGTAGATGGAGTCCTCACCTGTGATCCGCGCAAAGTGTCGAAAGCTTATACAGTAGAATCTCTCAGCTATAATGAGGCGATGGAGCTATCTCACTTTGGTGCTAAAGTCATCTATCCGCCCACCATTCAGCCAGCATTGGCCCAAGACATTCCGATATACATTAGGAATACCTTCAATCCCGATTTTCCTGGTTCTAAGATCAGCAAGGAGATTGACGAAAATGCGGAAGGGCGCATCAAAGGGATGAGCTCCATGTCAGGCATCTGCCTGCTGACGCTCCAAGGCCCTGGTATGATGGGTATACCGGGTATAGCTGCGCGATTCTTCAGCTCTTTAGCCAGAGAATCGGTGAATGTCGTGATGATCACCCAAGGCTCATCGGAACACTCCATCTGTGTGGCCATCAAACAAGATAAAATGAATGTCGCCATCGCGGCCGCTGAAGCAGAGTTCGCCAGTGAGATCGATAATAAATTCATCCAGCCTATAGCGGTGATCAAGGACCTGACGATCGTCGCCATCGTCGGTCAGAACATGAGAAAAATACCTGGTGTCGCAGGTCGTCTCTTCAGCTCACTCGGTAAGAACGGGGTAAATGTCGTCGCTATAGCCCAAGGGTCCTCGGAACTCAATATTTCTTTTGCCATCGACACAGCTAATGAGCTGAAAGCGCTCAACCTGATCCACGACTCCTTCTTTCTCTCTAACCTGAAGACGGTGAATGTCTTTATGGTCGGCGTCGGACTGATCGGTGGGACACTCCTTGATCAGATTAAAGAGCAAGCACAGCACTTGGAAGAAAAACAAAAACTGCACATCAATGTCATTGGTCTGGCTAACAGCAAAAAGATGCTGCTCGAGACAAACGGAATCGATCTAAATCAATGGAAAGAAAATCTCTTAGGGTCTGAGAAAAGTAGTGATGTCGAAGCGTTTGTAAACGAAATGATAGCCATGAATCTACCGAACTCTGTATTCGTAGATAATACGGCTAACCATAATCTGCCAGACTACTACAAAAAAATCCTTGGGTCCAATATCTCCATAAGCACCCCTAACAAGGTCGCTAATTCTGCGACTTATCAGCAGTATGAAGAGCTTAAGAAACTGGCTAAAGCCAAACAGGTCGAATTCTTATACGAGACTAATGTGGGTGCTGGACTGCCTGTGATCTCCACCATGCGTGGCCTGATCGAAAGCGGCGACGAGATCGTAAAAATCGAAGCTGTCCTCAGCGGATCAGTCTCTTACATCTTCAATGGTTTTAGCTCATCACGCTCTTTTTATGACTTAGTCTTAGAGGCCAAAGATTTAGGCTACACAGAGCCAGATCCTCGCGATGATCTATCAGGTTCAGATATAAAAAGAAAGATATTAATCTTATCCAGAGAAGCGGGTTATGCATTGGAGCCAGAAGATGTAGTGGTGGAGCCTATCCTACCGCCAACATCGACAGCGGCAACTAGCATCGACGCCTTCTTCCAATCACTCAAAGACGAAAACGATCACTTCGCCAGCATGGTGCAAGAGGCAGAGTCTGAAAATAAAGTCTTGCGCTACATCGCGAGTCTAGAGGATGGACAGGCTACTGTTAAGCTGCAAGCGGTGGGTATGGATAGCTCATTCTTCGGACTACAAGGGTCAGATAACATGATCGTCTTCACGACGAAGCGCTATGCTAACCGACCTCTGGTGATCAAGGGACCAGGAGCAGGTGCGGAAGTGACTGCAGCTGGTGTCTTTAGCGAGATCATCAGCATTGGAAATAAAAATCATTTTGGCTATAATTAAATAATTGAGATACCACTATCATGTCTAGACCCGGCCTTAAAGTATTCGCTCCTGCCTCCGTCGCTAATGTCGCCGTAGGCTACGACATTCTCGGCTTTGCCATAGAGGGTCCTGGAGATGAGATCATCATAAATGAGGGCAATCGACCTGGCCTACACATCAAAGGCGTGCGAGGTACGACGAAAAAGCTCCCGACAGAAACAGAGAAAAATACGGCTGGCTATGCCGGCTTACAGCTCATGAAGCATCTCGGCTATGAGAAGGAAGCAGTAGAAATAGAAATTTTTAAAAAGATGCCTTTTGGTAGTGGCCTTGGATCAAGTGCGGCAAGTGCCGTTGCTGGTGCCTTTGCCGTCAATGAGTTTTTTGGTGCACCTTTAACTAAGAAAGAGCTGCTGCGATTTGCCGTAGAGGGCGAACAAATCGCTGACGGCGCTTGGCATGCAGACAATGTCGCTCCCTCGCTTATGGGCGGTATCATCTTAATCAGAGACAATGAAAGCCTAGACTGCATCAAGCTACCCGTTCCCACGGGCTTATACAGCTGCGTGATCTACCCTCACATCAGCATCCTGACCAAAGAATCCCGTGCCATTCTTTCTGACACTGTGTCACTACAAAATCACATCAAGCAAAATGGTAACCTGGGCTATTTCGTAGCTGGCCTGTACCGTACAGACTTAGACTTAATCCAGCGCTCACTAGAGGATGTCATCATCGAGCCACAGCGCGCACAGCTCATCCCCCATTTTTATGAGATGAAAGAGGCGGCACTTTCTGAAGGAGCCTTAGGTTTCAGCATCAGTGGTGCTGGGCCCAGTGTCTTTGCGCTGTGTCAGAATAGCCTCATTGCAGAAAACATCGGCGAGCGCCTTAACAAGTTACTCAGTGATCAGGGTATAGAAAATGATGTCTTTGTTTCTAAGATCAATACCGAAGGAGCTTACAAATATTAATTGCCTTGACGCGTTTATGGTCTGAAGAATTTATCTACATTATTCACCATCAGGCATTCGTCTTAAACCAATAATAAATGAAGTATTACAGTACTAAAAATAAAGCCTACCACGTAGACCTAAAAGCTGCGGTGCTAAAAAGCTTACCACCAGATAACGGCCTGTATATGCCTGAGCAAATCAATCGGCTCAGCGATGACTTCTTTAAAAATCTAACTCAGCTAAGTTTTCAAGAGTCATCATTCCAGGTGGCGCATAACCTCATGGGTGATGCTGTACCAAGCAAAGACCTACAGGGGATCATCGACCGTGCGATCAACTTCTCTGCCCCACTCCACCAAATGACTGATGACATATACACGCAGGAACTGTGGCATGGCCCTTCTTTGGCTTTTAAGGATTTTGGCGCGCGCTTCATGGCAGAGCTGATGTCTTACTTGGTGAAAGACGACAATGAAAAACTCAGTATCCTGGTCGCCACTTCTGGTGATACGGGTGGTGCGGTAGCCGCTGGCTTTTACGGTGTAGAGGGGATAGACGTCACCATACTGTACCCGAAAGGCAAGGTGAGTCCACTACAAGAACTGCAACTCACCACATGGGGGGGCAACATCAAAGCATTAGAAATAGACGGCACTTTCGATGACTGCCAGGCACTGGTCAAAGCAGCCTTCTTGGATCAAGAGATCAATGCAAAGCGAAATCTCAGTTCTGCTAACTCAATTAATATTGCGCGGCTTATTCCCCAAAGCTTCTATTACTTCGAAGCCATGAAACAGCTCAAGAATCAAGATAAACCAGTCGTCTTTTCTGTTCCTTCGGGAAACTTTGGTAACCTGACTGCTGGCCTACTCGCTAAGCGCATGGGACTCCCTGTCGCCAGATTCTTAGCTGCAACAAATCTGAATAATATCGTGCCTCATTATCTGGCTACAAACGACTATGCGCCTCGTCCATCATTGCAAACCATCTCCAATGCCATGGATGTCGGTCGGCCTTCTAACTTTCAGCGCATGGTTGATCTCTATGATGATAATTGGGATCGGATCACCAGAGACATCGAAGGATTTTATTATTCTGATGAAGACACTCGCTTTGCCGTCAAGTATCTTCAGAAAGCTTATGACTATATTGCTGATCCGCATGGAGCGATTGGCTTTTTAGCTCTACAGCAGTACCTTCAGGATCACCCTGGGCATCAGGGTATATTTTTAGAGACAGCCCATCCAGCTAAATTTTTACCCGTGATGGAGCCTGTACTTGGTGAAATACCTGTGCCAGCAGCCTTGTCAGATCTAAGAGCTAAAACCAGTGAAGCAGAGGCCATGTCTACAGAGTTTGCGGCATTTAAGGCCTGGTTAGTCTAATAGCGGTACTTAGACGTTATCCTCATTTGCCGTGTCTTGTCCTGAAATAGGTTTACAGATTTAACCCCTTGTATTCCCCTTGAAAAGGGGAACCTGGCTCGCTGTATGGATCTACTTCTTGGTCTGCCACGATGGTTATTGATGCCGAAGCAGCAGTCTCCCTCTTTGATACTGACTACATACCACCCATCTCGCTTCAATATCCTTAAAAAACGCTGAACACTTCACTTTGAAAGGTAAATAATAATTTACCTATATACAAAAACAGCTTTCTTTTTTAGAGGAGTCATTGATTAACAGAGTAAACGATGCGCAGGGATAAGAAACTGAAAATAGCTTAGCTACTGCTGCCAATCCACTAGGCCAGGCAGGTATGATTATAATCGTGAATCAAAATAGTCAACCCGTCACATGCTGCCAACCTTGAGCCTTCAGTGGATGGATGTTGCCACCTGTCGTATGGAGTGTGATGCCATCTTTTTCATCTACGATCTCACCGACGATGTAGACACTTGGCATATACCTGATCTTTTCTAGATC
>CALFUK010000129.1 GCA_937929945.1 uncultured Saprospiraceae bacterium | reverse complement strand
CTCCACTAAGTCTCTTTCTCCCTGGTAGACAGCTACTTTGAGTTTGGTCTGGCCATCCACGGAGGTGGTGTACTGCCTGCCCACAGAGGAAGGTACCTTGCTGTTCCTTGGCAGGAGCACATCCATCAGTCCGCCCACAGTCTCTATGCCGAGCGATAAGGGCGTGATGTCTAGGAGCAGCATGTCTTTTCGATTGCCCGCAAGGATATCAGCCTGCACAGCTGCACCCAGGGCGACGACTTCATCGGGGTTCAGCTCGTGTTTCACTTCTTTATCGAAGAGGGATGAGATCTGCTCCATCACTGCTGGGACTCTCGTCGAGCCTCCGACCAGGATGACTTCATCGATGTCTTTTATCTCGATTTTGGCATCGGCGATAGCCCGTTGACAGAGCTTGATGGTTTTATCGATGAGTGGCTGGATCAGTATATTAAATTCGTTTCTGCTTATTGTCACTTCACTTCCATTGATCTTGGATTGGTATGAGTCTAGTGTACTGAGCTGCTTTTTAGCTTCTTCTGCCTCTGTCCGCAGCAGCTGGCCGAGTGACTTATCATCATGCAGCTGGGCTGTGTTCAGACCTAGGTCTTGCATCCATTTTCCTATGATGACCTTATCAAAATCGTCTCCTCCGAGTAGGGTGTCACCATTCGTAGAGAGGACTTCGAATATGCCACTCTGGATGTCTAATATGGATATATCAAATGTGCCACCACCAAGATCATACACGGCTACCTTAGTATCTTGATCTCTGCTGGTCCCGATGCCATAAGCCAGGCTGGCAGCAGTCGGTTCGTTAATAATCCTCAGCACGTCCAGACCTGCCAGTTTTCCGGCATCTCTCGTGGCTTGGCGCTGGGTATCGTTAAAATAAGCTGGTACGGTGATAACGGCTTTCTCGATGGTTTGATCTAATTGTTTTTCGGCATTGTGCTTGAGTTGCTTTAAGATTTCTGCAGATAGCTCTATGGGGGTATAGAACTTTTGATCGACTTTGATTTTTACCAGGCTCTCTGTATCCTCATCTATGATGCTGTAACCGAGTAATTCTTCAAAGCTACCAATGTCTTGGAAGGATTTGCCCATGAGTCTCTTGATAGAATATATCGTGCGGTGAGGCTCACTGATCAGATGTTCTTTAGCTTCGTTACCCACGATGACGGCATTATCCTCATTGAAGTGAATGATCGATGGTACTAGTGTATACTCTCCCTGCTGATCTTTGATGGCGTAGGGGAGTCCTTCATTTATGTAGGCGATGAGGCTATTGGTGGTGCCGAGGTCTATCCCGACGATGACATTTGCTTTTTCTTCTTTATCTATCTCGCCACTCTTTAAATTGATTGAAAATTTTGCCATCTATATTGCTTTGATAAAAATTTGGTAAGAGACTTGGTTAACAAAAAAACGAGCTGAGGGTTCTATTGATTTCACCGATGCTTTCTAATTGCACAATAATCATTATTCTTGTTGATAAAGAAGCCCAAACATGGATTTTTTGTTCAAAAATAAAGCGAATAAGCTCTTTCTATTGCTGGGTGGATTCTTCATCGCCAATGCACTCATTGCTGAGTTCATGGGGGTAAAGATATTCAGTTTGGAAAAGACGCTGGGTTTTGATCCAATGAATTGGACCATCCTTGGCGTCTCTGACTTAGGATTTAGTCTGACGGCGGGTGTCTTACTATGGCCTGTTGTCTTTGTGATGACTGATATCATCAATGAGTATTTCGGGCAGCGAGGGGTAAAGTACTTGTCTTACTTCACTGTCATCTTGATCCTCTACGCCTTCATGATGATCTATCTCGCTATTGGCTTAGCGCCTAATGACTGGTGGGCCTCCGTATCTGGCGTCAATGAATCCCTGCCTGAGACGAGTCTATCGGATATGAATCTGGCATTTTCTAAAATATTTGGACAAGGCCTGTGGATTATTGTGGGCAGTCTAGTGGCTTTTCTGGTGGGCCAGATCCTAGATGTCTTCACCTTTCATAAGATCAAATCCGTGACAGGCGAGAAGAAGGTATGGCTGAGAGCCACAGGGTCTACCTTAGTCTCCCAGTTTGTGGACAGTTTTGTGGTCTTATTTATAGCCTTCTACATTGGTGCGGATTGGGATATCGTCAGAGTGATTGCTATTGGTCTTGTGAATTATATTTATAAGTTTGTGATGGCTATCGCCTTGACTCCCATGATCTATCTCGCACATCACTACATAGATCGATATTTGGGGGCGAGCCTTGCCGATGACCTGAAGCGACGAGCTTCTTTAAGTTGATAAATGATATGTTCGATAAAAACACAAAACAAACAACCAACCACATCCTGATGATCCGCCCGGCCAATTTTGGCTTCAATGAGGAGACAGCAGAGAGTAATGCCTTCCAATCGACAGTAGAAGGCAAGAGCAGTAAGGAAATCCAGCAGCTGGCCTTGGACGAGTTTGATGCATTCGTAGAGAAGCTAAGAGCCTATAGTGTCAATGTGATCGTGATAGATGACACCTCTAAGCCAATAAAAAAGGATGCCATCTTTCCTAATAACTGGGTGTCATTTCACGAAAGTGGAATCGTCGTGACCTATCCGATGATGGCTGAAGTGCGTCGGAAAGAAAGAAGAACCGATATCATAGACCAGCTCAAGGAAAATTTCGTCGTGGATAAGGAGTACTCCTTCGAAGCTTATGAAGAGAAAGAGCAATACTTAGAAGGTACGGGCAGCATGATCTTAGACAGGCAACATAAGATAGCCTATGCCTGCCTGAGTGACAGGACGAACATCAAGGTATTAGAAAAATATGCCGTACTGAGTAATTATCAAAAAGTCATCTTTCATGCTACTGATGAAGCTGGCCTGCCGATCTATCATACCAATGTGATCATGTCTGTATGTGAGACCTTCGCCGTCATCTGCATAGAATGCATCAAGAGCGAGGTGGAGCGAAAAATGTTAATCAAACAACTGGAAGCGACTGGCAAAAAGATCTTGTATATCACCATGGATCAGGTCAGAGCCTATGCAGGCAATATGCTGCAAGTCTCACAGGCTGATGGTAAGAGTCTGGTCATCATGTCAGAACAAGCCTTTCGCAGTCTCACACCAGAACAGATCATGATGCTGAAAGCGGAGAGTGACTTCCTCTATGCTAATATTCCGACCATAGAGCGAATAGGAGGGGGGAGTGTGCGCTGCATGATGGCAGAAGTCTTTCTACCTGAGAAATGATTCGACGAAAAAATCAATAATCTGTAAGGAGGAGCTTTCGAGCTCTATCATCATGCTCAAAATTGGAGAGGATGCATTTTTTCAGTGTTTGCTGATACTTATAGCATTTAAGAACAGCTTATCTAGCTGATTATCAGATAACTTACATGAGGCCTATGACACATAAGAGTCGTATTTTGCTGCTTAGTCGCCTGTAAATCTAAAGAGAAATCCAAATTTTATTTGGCTTGTGCTTTTAGTGACAAATTGTAGCTAACTACCTGATTGATAGCTAATTTTACATTAGATTTGTATAGCATATGAAATGGATACGAAAAAAAAGTAGAAGAATTTAAAATTTTAACACTTTTCGAAGGTACATTTTCCACAATTCATACGTCTTATAAGTATAACACCCGATTTAATCCTATAATTCTTTTAATCCTATGAACAAGATAATGAACTTATTAAACTCCTTCATCAACATCTTCAAGAGAGATGCTAAGCCTACTGCGGCGCATTTCGGCGAAGAAGATTATGATGGATGGTTAGGTATTTAAAAAATGTTTCCCCCTTCGCGTTTTTTAAATTCCTATAGTAGTATTACCCGTACTAAGCCTACACAGGCATCACGAATTTGTTTTCCTTTTGGAAAATAACATCTTAATTATTCGCCCCTAATTATTCTTAGCCTTATTTTGCTATTTATAGATGGCAAAAATATACTTCGAGCAAACTTTCCTGATTTTAATTTTTATTGTGCTATGCCTTGGTTCTTGCAGTCGCACCAGATCATTGGCACTAGAGTCACAGCACCCGCATGAGCTGCAGGACTATGTACATCCCATAGATTATTCTCCCCGTAGCTACGTAGCCTATCACACAGATCAGTCAGTGATCATTGATGGTGAGATGAATGAAAAGGCATGGGTGGACATGCCCTGGACTGAAGCCTTTGTCGACATAGAAGGCGATCAGAGACCACTGCCCACTTGGGCCACTCGCGCGAAGATGTGCTGGAATGATGATTTCTTTATCATTGGAGCTACGATGGATGAGCCCCACATCTGGGCCACGCTGACCGAGCGTGATGCCATCATGTACCACGACGATGATTTTGAAGTTTTCATTGATCCTGATGGTGACGGACATCACTATTTTGAATTCGAGATGAATGCCTTCAATGCCATCTGGGATCTATATATGCTGTATCCCTATGGCATCGATAACCAGAGGAACTACATCATGAACTGGGATATCCGAGGGATTCAGACGGCTGTACATCTCAATGGGACCATTAATGATCCATCTGACCAAGATAGCTCATGGAGCGTAGAGATCGCCATACCCTGGAATACCTTCAAAGATTTTAAATCGGGTCCTCATATACCTAAGCCTGGTGAGCAGTGGCGCATTAACTTCTCCCGCGTGGACTGGACCATGGATATCAATGACGGTCAGTATGTCAAGCGGACAGATACTGAGGGCAAGCCGCTGCCAGAGGATAACTGGGTGTGGTCGCCCACAGGATACATCAATATGCACAAGCCTGAAACATGGGGCTATGTCCAGTTTGAAAGAGACCAGACTGTCACATTTCAAGAGGAGGAGGAAGAACAGATCAAGTGGGCCATGTGGAAGATCTATTACGCCGTCAAAGCTTGTCATCAGCTGCACGGTGAGAATTGCACACTCTCTGATACAGCAGAAACCAAGATGGCAACCGATGACTTTGTGGTCTCGCCGCAGCTGGACATATACCAAGATGGATTTATGATTACAGCCGCTGCGAAAGCGGGAGGTCGCTACACTCTGGATCACAGGGCACAACTCAAGTATCACGAAAAAAAATAAAATGAAGCGCAATCAATTCATTAAACTATTAGCGACAGGAAGTGCGGCGCTTGGTACAGGAGGATTCATCAATTCTTGTGTTAGTCCAGAAGCTGATGAGTCCGTCACTCAGGTCTTACCTCGGTTTTGGCTGTGGATGAGACCACAGCCGGGCCAGACGGATGATCACTGGAAGCGCACGTTCGCAGAGATCAGAAATATGGGGATTGAAGCAGTCTTGCCCCAGATTTATTCCAGCCACAAGGCCCTATTCGATATGCCAGGCTATGAGGTGGAGGAGCCTCTTTTGGAGCGGCTCATTCCGCTGGCTCATGCGGCCGGTCTGCAGCTCCATGCATGGATGTGGACGATGCCTTGCAATGATCCACAGATCATCGCTGAGCATCCTGATTGGTATGTGGTGAATCGGAAGGGAGAGCCAGCGCATACAGATCCGGCCTACGTCGGGTATTATAAGTTTCTCTGTCCGCGCAAAGCAGCTGTCAGGTCATTTGTGCAGGCGCGGGTACGTGCCTTAGCTGGAATAGCGGAGCTAGATGGCATACATCTGGACTATGTACGTATGCCAGATGTGATTCTCGCAGAGGGTCTACAGCCCAAGTATGACATTGTGCAAGATCAAGAGTATCCCGCTTATGATTATTGCTACTGTGATACCTGCAGATCTGGATATAAAGCGAAGACGGGGCAAGACCCTATGGACATTGCTGATCCTCAGCATGATGAGTCCTGGTATCAGTATCGATATGATGCTGTGGTAGATATGGTCAATGATCACTTGGTGCCGGAGGCCAGAGCCAAAGAAAAGCTGATTACTGCTGCAGTATTCCCTAATTGGGAAAGTGTGAGGCAGCAGTGGCACCGCTTCGAGCTGGATGCATTCCTTCCGATGCTTTATCATAAATTTTATAATGCCGATCTAGATTGGATCGGGGAGGAGACCCAGCTGGCGATCCGTAGATTCGATCAGCCCAAGCCAATCTACTCTGGATTATTCCTGCCTCATTTGGAGTCCGGAGAGATGAGCGCTGCTGTCGACTCCGCACTGCAGGGTGGAGCAGCAGGCTTTAGCTTGTTCTCCTATAATGGCATGGATGAAGCTCAAAAGGCAGAGGTAAAAGAACTAATCAATAATATCCGATAGTAACAGTGGAATTCAATCTACGATAAGAAGCCTATTCACTAGATGTTTCGATGTCAGAATCGTACTTGAATAATGCATTGAAAATGGAATAAAATTGATCTTCTATTTCTTCTTTCTCTAAAGAGATATTGGTAAAGAGTATTTTACCAATTCCAGAGTCGGGATTAAAATACATCAATGTGGCAAGGCCAAAATCATTTCCACCATGTCCAATACAACAGTCAATATCCAGATCCCAAATGAGTCCTGTAGCTGTACCAGTATCAGGTATTTGATTACTCATCATCTCTCTGAATGAAGCTTTAGTTAATAATTTACTCTTACCCTGATAGCCTTTCATCATTTCTTGCATAAAGATCGTCAGGTCGTGTACCGTCGAATAGAGACCACCGTCTGGGTAGGTGATGCAGCTATACGAGGGCACTGGATTATAGATTTCGTTATAGTATGCTATGTGATTGTATTGATCTACGGTGGAAGCGGACCAGCCCGAACGGTCCATGTGTAGAGGATCTAAAATCCATTTTTGCGTAAGCTCTCTATAGTCTTCACCCATAGAAAGCTGTATGCAGTAAGCCAATAGGGCGGCGCCTATATTGCTGTACTCATAGCTGGTACCAGGCTTTTCCGTTGTGAAATTTTGCTCCGTGTTCCAGGTCCCATCGGCGTGGAATAGTTGCTCTAAAAATGTTTCCATTTTCATGGGCTTATTCTGA
>CALFUK010000128.1 GCA_937929945.1 uncultured Saprospiraceae bacterium | reverse complement strand
TGTCAAAGAGATAGTAGAATCGTACATGAATTGTAAAAACTGTAATGGTGCGTGTCGTGAGAATTATTGCAGCCTGTGCGGGCAGAAGTCAAGCGTGAATCGCATTGATTTGTCTTATTTATTGACAGAGGTAGCATCCAGTATTTTTCAAGTAGATCGAGGCTTCTTATATACCATTAAAGAGTTATTATTCAGGCCAGGGCACAGCATAAGAGAATTTTTATTGGGCAAAAGAGTCAAGCACTATAAGCCAGTAGGCTTTTTACTCATTACATCCACCATCTACGTATTTTCCGCTTATTTGATGGAGAGGAATACGTTTATTTATGATTTGGCCTTGGGATTTGAAGAAGGTGCTATAGATGCTGACAGTGGCAGCGAGATAGAATCATCCTTAGGCTGGTTGTCTAAATACCAGGTATATATCCCGCTGCTTATTTTGCCATTATTTTCTTTCTCTAGCTACATCGCATTTATTAGATCAGAGTATAATTATTTTGAGCATTTGGTGATCAATTTTTATATCACAGGCCAGCAGATGATCATTTATTGGCTTTTCGGTTTTTTGTTTTTTAAGGAGAATGTATTTATGGTTACTCCCATTTTTATTGGCATAGCTTATAATTTTTGGAGTTACAGTCAGATATTTGACCATATAAGAGCTCCTGCTAGATTTGGGAAGATAATCCTATCGTATGCGTATTTCATAGGTGGTCTATTAGTAGCAGCCTTTATATGTATTGGAATTTTAAAAGCATTCTCCTAAATTCGCTTGATGGATAGTTTGGAGACCAGTGGCTTATTTTAAACTATTCTCTGGATGATCAGTCAGAAGGTATAAGACTTAATGCTGAATCATGCTATATAGTAACAGCAATCAATACAATATGAATCATAAACTTAAGGGCAAAAATGTCCTCATTACGGCAGGAGCGCAAGGCATAGGCGAAGCCATAACTCAGCAATTGATCAATCACGGGGCTAATGTGGCAATACATTACTTTTCAAGTGCCGATAGAGCAGAACAGTTAAAGCTGTCGGCAGTCAATAAAGGGTGTAAAGCAGTAACGGTCAAAGCTGATCTCACCAAAGAGGCTGAGTCTCAGATGGCGGTAACTCAGGCAGCTGAATCGCTGGGTGGATTAGACATACTCATCAATAATGCAGGCTCATTAGTCGCTCGCAAGAGACTTGAAGATATAGAAGTCGATTTTTGGAATAAGGTCATGGACATCAACCTGACCTCAATGATGTATGTGACAAAAGCGGCGACACCGTACCTCATCAAAAATGAGTCAAGTAGCATTGTCAACTTGGCCTCACTAGCTGGGCGGAAAGGTGGACATGCGGGCTCTCTGGCGTATGCCACGAGTAAAGGGGCTATTCTGACCTTTACCAGAGCCTTGTCCTCTGAGCTAGGCCCACGAGGGGTGAGAGTGAATGCCGTCGCTCCTGGTCTTATCCTTGGCACTGCATTTCACAACACGCATACTACAAAAGAGTCTGCGGAAAAGACAGTCCAAGGTATACCCATTAATCGAGCTGGCAACGCTGATGATGTAGCCAGAGCAGTACTCTATCTTGCGTCCGAGTATGATGGCTTTATCAGTGGTGCTACCTTAGACATTAATGGAGGCTCTTACAATATGTAGTTCTATCCTAAGCATGAATCAAGTGGAAGATATTTCTATAATTTCTTTTATCCGTTGGGGCAGGCATCTTCGCCCAGGGCTACACGATTGGTACAGGGTGCATACAAAATGAGTCCAAGTGTCAAGCCCTTGAATTGGGAAAAACTGACCATGTCTCTTTCAATTTTGAGGAATCGAAAAAATACAGGCCTGCCATAACGAGGAACAGTCACTAATGCAGTCATGGCTGCGGCCTGCTTATTATTCCTGATTATCATGGCAAATGGGATTAAGGGTTTCTATGGTTAAACTCTTTGGATTTGAAAATAGGATAGGAGTGTCTGCTTTCAATATCGTGAAGGAAAATGACAACTCTCCTGAATATTCCTAATTTCAACATACCTGTATCAATGGATGCCCCTGCACTTCCTGAAGCTGATCATCTACAGACATAAGGATAAAGTAACCACCCCCGCCCGCACCGCACAGCTTCATGTAGTAGCTCTGCTCTTCCAGTCCTTGATGCCAGAGATCATGCATCAGTGCAGGCATAAAGTCCTCTAGATGCTCGAATTGTACTGCGCTGAGCTCTTGAAAGGGGCTGATGTCTGCACTCGTAGCTGGCTGGGCCAGGAAGGTAGAGATGCAGTCATTCACCACGTGGTTAAAAGCGGCTGTATCAATCGCCTCGGAGACGACAAGATCAGTAAAGCGCTCGATGTATGCCTTAGCTGTGCGCGGCGTATGTGAATCCAGTAAGTAGAGATGCAGTGGTGGCTGAATTGCTTTCACATCTATCAAGCTTATCTCTTGGTCTCGCTTCCATGCAGCTTGATCTGTATAACACACCAGTGCATCGAGACCAGAGCTTTGACCGTGGAAGATTGACTCTATGTTAGCCAGATGGTCTAATAAAGTAGTCGTATCCACCGCTCGTGGATGCAGACTGTAGCCGTCATAGATACCAGCCGTGAGAGCGCCTGATGAGCCAAGGCCATAACGATAGGGGATGTCAGAGGCAAAGTATAGACCAGCCTCTATGTCCTTTCGTAATCGCTCAGCATCGATCAGCTGAGGATCTATCTGATCCGCGATTTTGAGGAGTGATTCGTCTATCCCTTGCTCATGCATTCGCCACCGGCCACTGAACTTTGAAAATGGAATTGACAAGGCATCAGAACCATGCAGAATGGTTTGCTCTCCGAATAATAAGATCTTGGCTGGATAGACTTTATCGGACAAGAAGATCAGGCTTTAGTTCGGTTTTGCTCCCAGATCCAGGCTGTGGACATGATGTCCTCTATGGAGTATTCGGGTTTCCACTTGAGCCGCTCTCTGGCCAGCTGATCATCCGCATAGATGGCGATGACATCACCAGGGCGTCTTGGTCCGATCTTGTAATTGAGCTTTAGCTCTGCGACTTTTTCAAAAGCATTGATGGCCTCCAAGACACTGACCCCCGCTCCGATGCCGAGATTAAAGACTTCGTAGGCAGAATCATTCTCGCCCTGTAGCAGGTACTCCAGAGCCTTAGTATGTGCACTCGCCAGGTCCATGACGTGGATGTAGTCTCTGATGCAGCTGCCGTCTCTGGTATCATAGTCATCTCCGAAGACAGTCATCTCATCTCGTTTGCCGATCGCCGTCTCCGTGATCACAGGGACCAGGTTCTGTGCAGGATTGACAGGGGACTCACCCATGAGGCCTGAGCGGTGGGCACCGGCAGGATTAAAGTATCTGAGGCTGATCGCATTGGTTTTGCTGCCTTTTAGGCTGTCCTTGATGAGTTGTTCGCCGATCTGTTTCGTCCGCCCGTAGGGTGACTCTGCTTCCTTCTGTGGAGTGGATTCTGTCACGGGTAGTTCGTCAGCATTGCCATATACCGTGCAGGAGGAGCTGAATATCAGGTTTGGTATTTCATATTTCCGACAGCATTCTAAGATGTTCAGCAGGCTGTTTAGGTTATTTTTAAAATACAGGATTGGCTTGGCGACAGACTCGCCCACAGCTTTCAGTGCCGCGAAATGGATGACACCCGTAATATCGGGATGATCCTTAAAAATCTGCTCTGTGGCTGTGAGGTCGCAGAGATCCACCACATAGTTTTGTACCGCTACTGTCGTAATCTCTTTAATACTGGATAGGGGCTTAGCATTAGAATTGGTGTAGTTATCCACTGACACGACTTCGTAGCCGTGATTGATCAGGTCTATGATGGTGTGGCTACCGATGAAGCCTGTCCCACCTGTTATTAGTACTTTTTTCATTAAGTCATCTATATTTGCGCCACAAATGTAAAACATGTTGGAAACAATTCAGTCAGTAATTAAGATAGCAGAAGAAGCAGGTCAGGTTATCTTGGATATTTACCATAGTGCGAGTGATCTGGAGATCCAGTCTAAGGCAGATGATTCGCCTCTGACCAAGGCTGATCAGTCAGCAAATGAGGTGATCTGTGCAGGGCTGGAAGCTCTTGATGTGCTGTATCCCATCATTTCCGAAGAGAATAAGCAGCTGCCCTACGCCGAAAGGAAAGACTACGACTATTTCTGGCTGGTGGACCCTCTCGATGGCACGAAGGAATTCATCAAGAAGAATGGAGAATTCACTGTGAACATAGCTCTGGTCCACAAGAATACGGTGGTCGCTGGTGTCGTCTATGCACCAGTCTTAGAGGAGATGTATTGGGCGATCAAAGGTGAAGGTGCCTTCATTCACGCGCATGGAGAATCCAAAAAATTATCATGTACGGCGTTCACGATGAATGACGCGGGACTCCGCGTGGTCTGCTCCAGGTCTCACCTCAATGAAGAGACGCAGGCCTACATCGATGCCTTGGACAAGCCAGGAAAGGTCTCTAAAGGCAGCTCCTTAAAATTCCTCATTTTGGCGAAGGGTGAAGCAGAATTGTACCCACGTATAGCACCGACCATGGAGTGGGACACCGCGGCAGCGCAGATCGTGCTGGAGGAAGCTGGAGGTAGGGTGTATCAGTATGGCAGCCAGACTCCCTTGATGTATAACAAAGAGAATTTGCTCAATCCATATTTCATAGCGGAAGGTACGGTTTTGGCCAGTTGATCGAGAGTGTCTCACCGCAGATCTCTCATGTGTCAGCTGACGAATGCAGGTCGATGAGATTGACCTATGCACTGCAAATAAATCTTTGGCTAATCGTCTGACATAGCTGTCTGCGAAACAATCGAATTTAGAATGCTGTGGCAGATCCACGGCGTGAAATTAGATGGACAACTGCTTGCCTGCGACACATTCAGTTTGTCCATGACCCAACTAAACCTTAGATCTGTACATCATATAGATAAAGCGATTAGATACGATATGAACTCGATTAATGATATCTTTGTGACACAAATAGGATACAGCCGAAAAATGCGTGGGATAAAAACACTTTTCATCATTGTTACAGGACTGAGCATCATGGCCATGAGCTGTAGTAATGATATTATGGTGGCGCCTAAGAAGCCTAAGCCAAAGTCACTGGGCATCATGAATGATATCGTCATCCTGACAGACCAGATCATGTGGGACGGCGCTGTAGGTGATAGTATCCGATACTATTTTGGCGGTGTATTTCCAGTCACACCGAGACCAGAGCCACTCTTTGATCTCCGCTTTTTCACTGCTGAAAAGCTTGAATTTGAGGAAGACCTGAGAGAACTGAGGACTTACATTATAGTCGCTAATCTGCAGGATACCGAATCCAAAACCACACAAATGCTCCGCAAAGACTTGGGCGAGGAGAAGTTCAGACAGGCGATAGAGGATGACTCCTTTACTACTTCGATCGGCAAGAATAAGTGGGCCACGGGTCAGATCATCATCTACATCTTTGCCAATTCACATGATGAGCTGTTCAGAGAGATCAGAGAGAACTTTCCCGCGGCAGCCTCTCGAGTGCAGGCCCATGATCATGAGCAGCTATATGCTAAGACATACTCCAGAGGCGAGAATAAAGGACTCACCATCCGGGTGAAGGAGCAATACGGTTTTGACTTCAAGATTCCATCTGACTATAGAGTCGCCATAGATGACCGCGTGCTGGACTTTTTGATGCTGAGAAGAGACCTGAAGGACGTCAATCAGGTGATATCATTCAGGCGATATCCTTATGAGAGCACGGATCAGATCAGTAAGGCATACATGAAGAAGATTAGAAATGAAATGGGTCTCGAGCGGGACTGGTCCAATGAGCCAAATTCTCACATGGTACTCAATGATGTAGACCTTCCAGTCTTAGAATATGCATTTGAAAAAGACGGTGCTTATGGTCGAGAGTTTAGAGGCATCTGGGAGCTGGAGAATGACTTCATCGGCGGGCCTTACATCAGCTACCTCATTGTGAATGAAGAAGAGGGCGACTTGCTCTTTGTAGATACCTGGACCATGGCGCCGGGTAAAAGTAAGCGAGATTTCATGCAGCAGCTAGAATTAATCGTCAAGGGGAAGTAATACCCGCTATTTCCTTTCCTTCTTAACTTTAAGATTTCTTTTTTTTTCATAGCTTGCTATTTGTTTTGGAAATATGACCGCCGAGGTCTTCTTTCCAGGCGACGACTATTGATGTGTCTCAGTCATATACCTTAAATTTAGTAGCAATGAAAAAGTACTTGCCAGTCATCATTCTTCTTAGCAGTGTATTCTTAGTTGCTAATCAATCTAATCCTCCTAATGGACGTACGGGAGCACCTAATGAAGGTACCTGCTTCTCAGCGGGTTGTCATCGAAATGCCAGTGAGACGATAGACGGATCCGTCCTCTTAGAGGGTCTGCCAGAAGTGCTGGATTCGGCTATCACCTATAATCTGACCCTGAAAATGGAAGCTTCAGCTGGCACACCAGTCAGCGGTGGATTTCAGATGGTGGCTTTATCAGAGGACGCTTCCGCCGGAGAATTTTCGAATCCAGGTGCTTCGTCCACCTTGACGGAGGACGGAGGGAAAAGCTATTTTGAGCACATGAGTGCCAAGCTCTTCGAAAATGGTATCGTGGAATACACAGTAGACTGGACTGCACCAGCCGATATCAAAGATAAAGAGGTCGATTTCTACATCTCTGCTCTTTTTGCGAATGGTGACGGATCTAATTCGAATGATAAATTAGTCAACATCTCCGTCAATAAAGTGGGCTCTATCGTGATCGATGAAGACATGGATGGCTTCTCACCACCGGAGGACTGTGATGATAACAATGCTGCTGTCAATCCTGGAGCAGAAGAAATTATAAATAATGACGTAGACGAAAATTGTGATGGAGTGCTTGTCATCATCGATGAAGACGACGACGGCTTTAATACAGATGTAGACTGTGATGATACGAATCCTAATATCAACCCTGATGCGATGGAAATTCCGAATAATGGAATAGATGAGGACTGCTCTGATGGAGACCTAATCATCGTAGAAGATAGTGACTCAGACGGCTCTTTCACACCGGAAGACTGTGATGATACTGACCCCAATATCAATCCTATGGCAATCGATATACCTGGTAATGGCATAGATGAAGACTGCTCTGGGGCTGACTCAGTGATCATAGTCATGGATATGGACATGGATGGCTTCTCACCCCCAATGGACTGCGATGATTCGAATGCCATGATTAATCCTGATGCGATGGATATTCCAGGTAATGGCATAGATGAGGACTGCAGCGGCATGGATTCGATCATGGTGATGGACACGATGATAATGGATACGATGGTGATGGACACGTTGATAATGGATACGATGATAATGGATACGATGGTGATGGATACGATGATGATGGACACGATGATGATGGATACGATGGTGATGGATACGATGGTGATGGACACGATGGTGATGGACACGATGATGATGGATACAATGGTGATGGATACGATGGTGATGGACACGACGGTGATGGATACGATGGTGATGGACACGATGGTGATGGATACGATGGTGATGGACACGATGGTAATGGACACGATGGTGATGGACACGATGGTGATGGATACAATGGTAATGGACACGATGGTGATGGATACAATGGTGATGGACACGATGGTGATGGATACGATGCTGGTCGATGCAGATATGGATGGCTTTACTGCTGATGTTGACTGTAATGATGATAATCCCAATATATTCCCGGGGGCAGCTGAGATCTTTAATAATGATGTCGATGAAGATTGTGACGGGATAGCTCAATCCACTATTTCTGACAATGATAACGATGGATTCAACTCTACAGTAGATTGTGATGATAATGATGCCTCCATCAATCCAGACGCAGAGGAAATCCCCAATAATAGTGTGGATGAAAACTGTGATGGAGTGGTGCTCATCATTGATAATGATAATGATGGCTTTAGTGCGGCCAGTGACTGTGACGATGATGATCCTAACATCAATCCAAGGGCTGAGGACATACCTAATAATGGCATCGATGAGGACTGTGATGGCTCCGATCTAATCCAGATCGTAGATAGTGACGGTGACGGATTCGACACGACGACAGACTGTGACGACACGGACGCTTCGATCAATCCTAATGCCGTAGAAATTCCTAATAACGATGTCGACGAAAACTGCGATAGCATCATCCTGATCATAGACGTGGACATGGATGGATTTAACTCTGACGAAGACTGTAATGACGAAGATGCAGCGATCAATCCAGATGCCATGGAAATCTTAGATAACGATATCGACGAAAACTGTGATGGGATCATTGGGGTTAGTGGATCATCAGCCATCCAGGGTACTGCCAGAGATCGTAATGGGGTGGGTATTGCTAACGTATTGGTCACCCTGTCTACGGGCGAATCGGTGATGACAAACAGTGAAGGAGCATACACCTTTGAAAATGTCAGTTCTTTTGATAGCCTCACGGTGAGCTTTACTAAGGTCGGCATTATAGGTAATGGTATCTCAGCCGTGGATATCGTCAGGATTGCCAATCATATCTTGGGTTTAGCGCCCTTTACCACAGAAGCAGAGCTCGGCGC
>CALFUK010000127.1 GCA_937929945.1 uncultured Saprospiraceae bacterium | reverse complement strand
ACTCTAATCTGATCATCACCACTCCTGATTCAAGCTATCTCCTTAGGTCTGACCTGACTTATCGCGAGATCGACATTGTAGAACATGATGCAGTGATTGGCAAAATAAGCCGCAAGACGAAATGGTTCAACACCAGCTTTGGGATCGCCATCAATCATGACAGCAATCACCTAGTCTTCATCATAAGCACCATCCTGCAGCACCGCCAGATGAAGGCGCAGACGGCTGCCTAACCATTACTACCGTCGAATTTATTTGAGCTGCCCGACCATGAAGTCCACGATGGACATGCCAGACTCATCCTCGATGCCCAGCGCAGGAGCGTAAGCAATATTCTCCACCCCAGCTTGGTCTGCATACTGCTTCAAGTACTTTGCATGCAGCGGATGATGCTGAGGATCAGTAAATAAGGGCATCCCATCCTTTCCGTCATTATAAATGAATAGCGGAGGATCATCAGCAGACAGCAGCCGCAGCATATCTACCTCACGTCTGTAAGTGATCAGATCTGGAGTCTCGATCAGCTTACTATCGGTGATGCCGTAAAACCTGACCAACTGATCCATCATCACGGGAGGAATACGCGACATATCAATGGTGTAAGATGAGAAGACCTCTTCCCACCTGAGGATATCATAGGTGGCCTGAGTGGCAATGGCTCCGATGGCGCTGAGCCTGGTGGACTCTCGTAGCACAGGATCATCCGCAGACTGGTCTGCCATCTCATCATGCAGCCCGATCCAGAGAGAAGTCCCTGCACCTGCTGACTGTCCGTAGGAGCCAATCAGCTCAGGGTCAATATTGAAAGAAGCAGCGTGATGTCTCACATACTGCAGGAAGTACTTACTATCATTCATACAGTCGATCACACCTCTTTCCGTATCTTGCAGGAAGCGATAGCCGATTGTCGCAAAGGCAATGCCCTGCTCCAGAAAATCATTGATTTCATTCTCATAGAAGCGGTAGGCGCGCTCCTTCTCTCCATGGGTGAATCCTCCACCGTGGATATAAATCACGAGTGGCGTCGGCCGCTGTGACTCTGGCAAAAAGATATCAAACACTTGATTAGAATGCTCGCCATAGGCCAGATCAGTGGCAACTTTCACATCTTCCACTTTCAGCGGGATGGGCGAAGCTGAATAACTAAACTCTAACTGTCGTCCCGCGGCTACATCATCTTGCCTCACACTTTTGCATGAAATGCAGAGAGCCAAAAAGACCGATAGTAAAATATATCTCTGAAAATCCATATTCATCTTATCTTGTATTTCTCAATAACGCCCTAATATGAAATATCTGTACATCAGCATCATCACAATCCTCATATCTAGCTGCACAGCACTGAAAGATCCCTATGCCTCCATCGAGGAGGATGAGGCAAAGAAAATACTTACCAAGGCCATGGCTGCCTATGGCGGTCTGGACAGCTGGCAGCAGATCAGCTACATCAGCTTCGACAAGTGGTATGCGCTCTATGATGCTGAGGGAGGAGAAGAAGTGAACCTGCACCAGCAGCACCACTACACCCCAGAGAAAATATACATGAGCTGGCAAGAGGGTGGCGATAAAATAGAACAGTCCCGCGTAGGCCAGAGCTACCGAAAACTTAAAAATGGCGAAGCTTATCCTGATACCAAGCAGAGCTCTATTGAAAATTCTATCCTGGCCTCTACCTTCGTCGTAAATAGCCCATTCAATCTGCTGGACCAGGGCGCCCGCATCAGCTACGATGGTGAGACCACCTTCAATGGAAAGCAAGTACACGTCATCAAAGCAGAGTACTTTCCAGAAACACAGCAGCACCATACCACTCAGGATATCTGGTGGCACTATTTTGACCAAGACAGCTACATCAGCCAAGGCTACAAGGTGAAGCATCTGGATCACATCTCGCTGGTAGAAAATGAAAGCTTCGTAACTCATCAAGGCTTCACGCTACCGGCTAAGAGAAGCTCCTACCGCGTGGACGAGGCTGGGAATAAGCTGTACCTCAGAGCAGCCTACGAATACAGTAACTACAAAATAAGTCAGTAATAAAAATGACTGCCTGTCTTTTAGAATCAAGACAACCAAAAGAAATAGGTCTTAGTTTTTTCCTATCAAGAAATAACATGATGAACCTTAGGCTGGCATAAGCAGTTGTGATAGCTCCATGAGTAGTAGACTAAAGTCAATATCAGATCAAAAGAAGACTAACTGGCGCCAAGGCTTTCAGGCGCTGAAGTACGTACCGAGATTTTTCGCCAAAGTCTGGGAGGCGGCCCCAGTACTCTTTCTCATCAACATCATATCTCGCCTGCTGAATGCAGCCACCCCCATCATCATTCTGTGGGTGGGGAAGCTGATTATCGATGAAGTCATCCTCCAAATGAATCAAGATGATCAGGACCTATCCATGCTGTGGACCTATGTCGGTATAGAGCTGGCAGTGGTGGTCATCTCAGACATCATCGGCAGGATCACCAATCTCACAGACGGACTCATCGGAGACCTATACTCTAACAAGTCATCCGTAGAAATCATCAATAAGACAGCGGAGATCGAACTCAAAGACCTGGAGGATGCCTCCTTCTATGATAAGCTAGAGCGAGCGCGACGACAGACGAATTCGAGAGTGACACTGCTGACCAACATCCTGTCTCAGATACAGGACATCATCACCGTGGTCTCCTTGATCACAGCGCTGATCGTCTTTGAGCCGTGGCTCATCGTCCTACTGGTTATCGCGATCATCCCCTCCTTCATCAATGAGATCAAATTCAGCCAGTCATCCTACTCCTTAGCACGGAGCTGGACTGTAGAAAGAAGAGAGCTGGACTACCTACGGTACACTGGCGCCAGCGATGTGACCGCCAAGGAGATCAAACTATTCGGACTCACAAAGTTCATCTCAGAACGATTCGAAAGGCTGGCCCATCAGTACTATCTCGCTAATCGAAAACTGACTGTGCGCCGCAGTATATGGGGCGGCATCTTCAATGTACTGGGCATCCTGGCATACTACGGCGCATATATACTGATCATCATGCGCGTAGTGGCGGGTGTACTTACGATAGGTGAGCTGACCTTTCTGTCAGGATCATTCAATCGACTGCGGAGCCGACTGCAGGGTATGTTTTTTAGATTTTCTAAAATCTCCGAGAGTGCGCTGTACCTCAAGGATTATTTTGACTTCTTGGATATCCAGGTCAGCCACCTTGCTGATGTGGATAAGCAGACGATACCAAAGGACATCCAGGAAGGCTTCCGATTTGAGAATGTATCCTTCCAATATCCAGACTCCAGCAAATATGTACTGCAGGACCTGAGCTTTACCCTGCGGTCAGGAGAAAAATTAGCCTTTGTGGGAGAGAATGGCGCTGGTAAGACTACGCTGATCAAGCTGATCCTCAGATTCTATGAGCCTACATCGGGCAGCATATATCTGGATGGCGTCGACATCAGGCAGTTTGACAAGGCGGAGTACCAGCAGCTATTTGGTGTGATCTTTCAGGACTTCATCAAGTATAACTTCACCGCTGGAGAGAATATCGCTGTAGGTGACATCTCACAATTCACCAATCAAGAAAAGATCAGCACGGCAGCGGGGCTGAGTCTGGCAGATGAGGTGATCGAACAATTAGACTCGGGCTACGACACGAAAATGGGCAAACAATTTCACGGCGGCACGAATCTATCTGGTGGCCAATGGCAAAAAGTGGCTCTGGGCAGAGCCTACATGAAAAATGCACAGGTGGTGGTCTTAGATGAGCCCACTGCCGCATTGGATGCAAGAGCGGAGTACGAGGCATTCCAGCGCTTCATCGGTGTCACGGAGGGAAAGACCGCGATCATCATATCACATCGATTCAGCACGGTGAGAATGGCTGACCGCATCCTGGTGCTGAAGCATGGCAAAGTATTAGAGCTGGGCACGCACGAGGAGCTGCTGGAGCGCGGCGAGCTCTACTCAGAGCTATTCAAGTTGCAAGCGGAGGGCTATCAATAAAAAATACCAAATGAATCAATAGAAGCCAAGAGGAAGACTTTATATTTATTTCCGATTGATCGACCTCTATCACAAAATATAATCATGAAATTCAAAGCTGTCGTAGAGAAATTAGACTCTTCTGTGTGGAGCTACCACATCGTGGTACCTGATGAGATATCGGCTCAGTTTATGGACGGGGACAAGCGAGTGAAGTGCCGGCTCAATGACACCATCGACATACAGGCAGGCCTCATGCCTAAAGGGGATGGTGTGTATTTCATCAATATTAATAAAGAGATCAGAAAGAAGCTGAAACTGGAAATTGGAGACGAGCTATCCGTCATAATAGAGAAAGATGAGAGCCCCTATGGGATGTCCATGCCTGAGGAGATGTCTGAGCTATTAGCCATAGATGACGAAGCGGATGCCTACTTCCATGCTCTGACCAAGGGCAAACAGCGCAGCCTGCTCTTCCTCATTGCTAAGCCAAAGCACTCAGATACTCGCCTGAAGAAGGCTCTGACCATTGTGGACTATTTAAAATTTTCAAAGGGCAAGCTGGACTTCAAGGAGCTTAATGAAGCTTTTAAAAACTCGATTCATTGAAGATAAGAACATGAAGATATTGATAGGTAGTAATCCCTCATATGGATCCGCGGATGTCCAAATGTAGATTCCACACTTATCCTCTGATAAGGGCTGTACTGAAATCGGTAAATAAAAAAAAGAGTCGCTAACATTTTAGCGACTCTTTTTTTGAAAACAATTTTTACACCCTTAAACTGCACTATAAAGATACAACTGTATCAAGCATGATCAGCTCTACATATCATAGATGGACACTCTACAGTATAGCCACACATGACTATTGATCATGTCAATTGTTAATCAAGTGAACTTAGAGAAACATCAGATGTTCTCTATCACAAATACGTAGACTATGTTTGGATTATTTAAGAAAGACAAAAAGAAAGAACTTCAAAAGCAGTACGCGAAGCTAATGGAGGAATCCTTTAAACTATCGACGACTGATAGAAGAGCATCTGACTTGAAGCGCGCCGAGGCGGACAAGATAGCTGACGAGATAGGAAAGCTGAGCTAATAAAAGAGAGAAGGGGGGGGGAGCGTATAAAAAACAGGCAGTGCTCCTTGTGAAAGCACTACCCTATATTTACGTGACTATGATTGCAACTGTATGTGTTTTTCATCAATCATCTTTCTGATGTTGATAAGAGCATATCTCATTCTACCTAGGGCAGTATTGATGCTCACTCTGGTCAAGGCAGCTATTTCCTTAAAGCTCATATCTGCATAGTGTCTTAGGATGACGACCTCGCGCTGCTCCTCAGGAAGCATATCGACAAGCTGTCTGACTTTCTGATATGTCTGTGATTTGATCATGGTGGTCTCCATGTTATCGTCTTTCACCTCTAATACATCAAAAATGTCGAAGGTCTCAGAAGGTGACACCTTCGTTCTTCGCTTAGATCTTCTGAAGTGATCCACACAGAGGTTATAAGAGATCCTCATAGCCCACTGGAGGAACTTACCTTCATGGTTATATTTCCCTTTTCTGAGTGTATCAATGATCTTGATGAATACTTCTTGGAAGATATCTTCCGCGAGATCATGATCTTTGACGAATAAATAAATCTGAGTGTAAATTCTGCTTTTGTGTCTGGTGAGGAGGATTTCGAAAGATTTTTCGTCCCCTTTAAGATAATTATTAATCAATTCCTGATCACTTATATTCTTATTCTTGTTCTTAAGGCTTACAGTCTTAACATTCATAACTAAGTCAATTTGAGTCTTTAAATAAAATTCTTAGTGTAAATGTCTGAGCCTTATAAGATTATGTTTAGTGATTAATAATTAAAACAAATATAGGTAACAAATCTCTCTGATGAAAGGGCAGAATCAAAAATAAACATATTTTATTTTTCTAATACGCCCTCAGAAAATAATAACATATATATAACCAAGCTATACATTTGTTGTTATTAGATCAGATACACACATATGACGGGTGAGATTCGGACTTACCCCTATCACAAGCAAAAATAAATTAACATTGAAGTCTAAGGCGGGGGAAATACACATCAAAGGAGCGAAATCCAACAATCTAAAGGATGTAGAGATCAAAATACCGAAGAAGCAGCTGGTGGTCGTCACAGGTCTATCTGGCTCAGGTAAGTCATCACTCGTCATGGATACCCTCTATGCTGAAGGACAGAGACGCTACGTAGAGAGCCTCTCCTCTTATGCCCGCCAGTTTCTTAATCGGATGAAAAAGCCAGAGGTAGACTTCATCAAAGGCATCTGCCCCGCCATAGCTATAGAGCAGAAAGTCACGACTAGTAATGCCCGCTCCACTGTCGGCTCACTCACAGAAATATACGAGTACCTCCGTCTGCTCTACGCCAGAATAGGCAGGACCATATCCCCTGTATCAGGTAAGCAGGTGAAGAAGCACACCGTCACTGATGTAGTAGACTATGTCCATACCTTTGAGGAGGGCCAGCGCATACAGCTCTTCATCCCACTCCAGCGTAAATATGAAGATCGGACAGTGCATGTAGAGCTCAGCCTGCTGCTGCAGAAAGGCTACTCCCGCGTATTCTACAAAGAGGAGCTCATCAACATCGAAGACTTCTTAGAAGCGAATAAGAAGCTCGGCAAAAAGAAAATAAAGGACTTCAAAAAAGAGCTACTCGTCCTCATAGATCGATTCGTGATCTCTGATGATGAAGAAAACACCAAACGTATAGCTGACTCGGTGAATACGGCCTTCTATGAGAGCCAGGGTGACTGCATCCTGGACATCATGGGCAAGACCAGAAAGTCTTTCAACAATCGATTCGAACTGGATGGCATCGAATTCATAGAGCCCAGTCATCAGCTGTTTAATTATAACAATCCATTCGGGGCCTGTCAGCAATGTGAGGGCTATGGGCGAGTCCTGGGCATCGATCATCGGAAAGTAGTCCCTAATGACACTAAGTCCGTGTATGAGGGTGCTATACAGTGCTGGAAGGGTGAAAAATTAGGTAAGTGGCTGGATAACTTCCTCAGTGCTACGGTCCACTTTGATTTCCCTATACACCGTCCCTACTGTGAGCTTACCGAAGAGCAGAAGGACCTGCTCTGGGAGGGCAATGATCATTTCTATGGCATCAATGACTTTTTTGCAGAGCTGCAGGAGAAGACCTACAAGATTCAAAATCGGGTGATGCTGGCCAGGTATAGAGGACGGACGACCTGTCCCTCATGTAAGGGTGGCAGACTCAGAGAAGAAGCCAGATATGTCAAAGTCGGTGATACTTCCATCTCCGAGCTGATCAATATCCCCATCGATCAATTGGCCACCTTTTTTAAAAAGCTCAAACTTAACAAGCACGATAAAGAGATCGCTAAGCGCATACTTCTGGAGATCACGAATCGATTGACGACGATGATCAATGTAGGACTCCCCTATCTCTCACTGGACAGACTCTCAGCCACACTAAGCGGAGGCGAGACCCAGCGGATCAACCTCACTCGTACCCTGGGTAGCAACCTGACTAATTCTCTATACATCTTGGACGAACCCAGTATAGGGCTGCACCCCAAGGACACAGAGAAGCTGGTCAAAGTCTTGCACAACCTGCGAGACCTAGGCAATACCGTCATAGTCGTAGAACATGAAGAAGAAGTCATCAAAAGTGCAGATCACATCATTGATGTAGGCCCCCAAGCAGGCGTCCATGGCGGCCACATCATCTATAATGGATCGATCAAGGGTTTCTCAAAAAAATCTGTCAATAGCTTAACCTCTGACTACCTCACTGGAAGGCGTGTCATAGAGGTGCCCTCAATAAGACGTAAGCCAATCAATAACATCCAGATCACCAATGCGCGACAGCACAATCTCAAAGGCTTTGATGTCAGCTTTCCGCTGAATAGCTTCGTAGTCGTCACTGGCGTATCTGGTTCTGGTAAGACCACGCTGATCAAACACATCCTCTACCCAGGTGTGAAGCGACACCTCGGAGAGAATACGGCCATTAAGCTGGGCGATCATGACCAGATCACAGGCGACCTGTCTAGAATAGGCCAGGTAGAACTGATCAATCAGAACCCCATAGGGAAATCGTCCCGCTCAAATCCTGTCACATATGTGAAAGCCTATGATGCCATCAGAAAGCTCATGACAGCACAGCACCTCTCCAAAGTCAGAGGGTATGCCGCGAAGCATTTCTCCTTCAATGTAGATGGAGGCCGCTGTGACAACTGTAAGGGAGAAGGCGAGATCACAGTGGAGATGCAATTCTTAGCAGACGTTAAGCTACTGTGCGAAGACTGCCAGGGTAAGAGATTTAAGCAGGAGGTATTGGAAGTGAAGTTTAACGGGAAGAATATTCATGACATACTAGATCTGAGCATCGAGGAGTCCATCGAGTTTTTTAAGGATCAGAAAGAAGTGATCAATAAGATCAAGCCGCTCTACGATGTCGGAATGGGCTATGTCAAACTCGGTCAATCATCCAATACCTTATCTGGCGGAGAGGCACAGCGGGTCAAACTAGCTTCCTATCTGGGCAAAGAAGCCAAAGAACAGCAGATCCTCTTCATCTTTGATGAGCCGACGACTGGACTGCATTTTCACGACATCAATAAGCTGCTCTATGCCATGAATGCCTTGGTGGAGTGCGGACACTCTGTGTTCGTGGTGGAGCATAACATCGAAGTGATCAAGTCAGCAGACTGGGTGATCGATCTTGGTCCAGAAGGCGGTGTGAATGGTGGCCATCTCGTATACGCTGGCACGCCCGAAGGTCTGGCTAAATGCAAGGCATCCGAAACAGGCAAGTTCTTAAAAGGTAAGCTATAAAGGAGTATGAGTGAGCTATAATTGGATAAACATTTAGCTCACTAAAGACTTAGTTTGATATACAAAAAAAGGCCAATGAATATAGCTTATATCCATTGGCCTAATTACATCTTGATATTCTACTTTTTACCGCCGTCCAGTTTATCTTGTAAGACTTTGAGCTTATCCCATTCACCATCTGCAGCCAGAGCAGCTTGCTTAGGCCAGGTATCACCAGAATGCATGGCAAATCTTGACCCAGCGTCTTCCAGTATTTTACTGATCGCAGCCACCTTAGCCTTAGCCAAGTCTTTATATGATGTTATGCCAGCATTGTGAAGCAGTTTTGCTATAGCTGGTCCTACACCCTCTATCTTAGTCATATCATCAGCTTTGGCCTTTTTGCCCGTAATCGCTTTTTTGCTTACAGTAGACTTTTTCTTTTCAGATGAGGATTGAGCAGCCGCTGGAGTGCTTGACTTCTTTTCGTCCACCTTAGTTCTGATTGTCCCCTCTTTGATTTCACGTCTCTCCACGACAGTGGCAGCTTTAGATGTGCGGGTCTCTCCTATGACCTGCTTAGAGACTTCGACCGTCCCCATTTCCATCATCATCTTGGATAGCGTATCAAAATCAATTGACTTCACGACTTCTACTTCCTTCACGATCTCTACGGGCACCTCTTTGATGACCTCTATCTCCCTGATCACTTCTTTTGGCTTTTTAGCCAGCTCCTTTTCTAGTTTTGATATGGTTGATTTCTGCGCTTTGGATTCGACACTTAGTTTTGAGATATTCTCCTTATTCGCCTTATCCATTTTCGAGAGCTTCACCACTTCAGATTCAGTCTGAGTTAGTGATCGATGTAGCTTAGTGATTTCTGCTACTGTGTCAGCGTTCGATTTCTTCAGAGCGACCTGTTTCTTATCTGACTTATAGGTGGCCTGCTTCATCTTATTCATGTCAGCATCTGCCTTGCTTAGCATTTTATTCAAGTCCGTTAGTACAGCTGCAGCGGCTACGAGTTCTTTCTTCGTCTTATCCGCTTCTGCGCTCAGCTTCTCATACTTAGCCTTCCAGAGTTCTGTCTGCTTGGTATCTAGCTGCATTACCTCAGTGACATAGGTCATCTCCTTGATCACTTCTACTGGGAGCTCTTTAGTGACTTTCACTTCTTTGATTGTAGGCTTTTCGACTAAGACAGGTACTTCTTTGATCACCTCGACCTCTTTGATCACCTCTACAGGCACCTCTTTGATCACCTCTACGAGTTTGATCTTTTCTACGATCACCTCGACTGGTACTTCCTTAATCACTTCTACTGTCTTAAGCTTCTCCTTGGTCGTGACAGTCTTGACCGCTTTTTGCTGCTTGACCTTGACCGATTTAATCGTCGCTTTACCAGGTACGGCTACAGCGACTTGCTCCTTAGCGGTCACCTCTTTAATTGATTGCTTTCTGAATGCAGGGTTCTCTTTTAGGATGCATTCATATGCTTTTTGAGCCTTGGAAAGTGATATGCCAGCTTGCTTGCTGACTTTGGATACCAATTTATTTTTTTCAATCATTTTGTTTATGTGGGGTTTTTTGCGTTGAATCGAATTGATTTATTTTTTTCCTCCTGAGAGCTGATCTTGGAGTATGGTCAGTTCCTCCCATTTGTCCGCAGCCGCGAGCTTAGACTGCTGAGGCCAGGTACCCGGATCGTGCATTTGATATCTCGGTCCAGCCTTCTCTAAGATGGACTTTAGGACTGACACCTTCGCCTTGGCTAGTGTAGCGAAGGTATCGATACCAGCATCTGCCAGGAGGCCACTGATTTTAGGCCCGATTCCTTCTATCTTTTTCAGATCGTCCTTTTTGGACTTCTTCTTACTGGCGGATTTTACCGTTGTTTTTTTAGTTACTTCAGCCTTATCTGCAGTGGTAGACTTTTTAGATCCTTTCTTCGACTCGCCAGCCTTCTTCTCTGTTGACTTTGGCTTAGTCTTTTTGGATTCCACCTCCCTTCTGGATACGACCTTGGCATCCTTAGTGGTCCGTGTCTCCCCGACGACCTGCTTAGATATTTCCACAGTACCCATCTTCTCCATCATAGCCCTGAGAGAATTCATATCGATGGACTTCACGACCTCCACTTCTTTGACGATCTCTACAGGTACTTCTTTGATGATTTCTATCTCCTTGATCACCTCTTTGGGCTTTTTAGCTAACTCCTCTCTGAGTCTTTCGGCTTCCTGCTCCAGTCCACTGTACTTTTTTGTCCAGGCTTCTTCTAATTCTGTTTCAGCCTCCGTGTATCTGCGCTTTGCTCCTTCGATCTGCTCATGGAGCGCATTGACTTCTATCTCCTTCTGATCGATGTCCTTCTGAAGATTCACGCGCGTATCCTCTAAGTTCTTAATGATGTTATCAGTCTCTGCTTTGATCTCTTCTATCTGTATCTCCATCTTCTTAAGACTGGTGATGTGTACCAGCATTTCTGACTCTTTATCTGAAAGCAGTTTCTTCAGTGTTTCGTACTTGGAGACCCACTCATCGATGGCACCCTCTTTTTCATTGGATGCTTCTATGAGTTTGACTTCGACTCGCTGCAGATTCGTCTGGAGCGCTTCCACTTGTTTTTCTTTTTCTCCCAGTTTCGCACTCAGCATGTCACATTGGCTCTGTAGAGCCAATACCTCTTGATCTCTCTTACCAGCAGAATTTTCTATCAACGCCTCAAGATCCTGTAGCGCCTTGCGTGTATTGTCTAATTCTTCTTCTGTAGACTCCAGACGGTTAGCCAGATCTTCTACTTTTCCTTCCAGCGTGGTGATTTTTTCATCCTTTTCTTGGATTGTCTTTTGATTGGCTTGCCCAGAATTAGCTAATAATTCTATTAAGCGATCGATTTCTGCTTGCTGATCACTTTTAATTTGATCATCTGTGCTTATAATCTCTTGCTTTACACTGATATCCTTTTGCTGATTTTCAATACTGGCTTTCAGCGTGCTAATGTCGTTCAGCTGATTGGAGATTTGATCTTCCTTTGTCTCCAGCTGCACTTGTTTAGCTTCATTATCAGATTCTAGCTCAGTGACTTTATTCTTCAGAGCCTCTATCTCCTTAGATCGATCATCCTCGTTGATACTGTAGTTTTTGATGGTTGACTCTTTCACTTCCACCTCCTCTTTCAGATTCTGAATGTCAGTCTCCTTTGCAGATAGTAGAGCTTCTTTGTCTTGGAGCGCAGTATTTTTAGCTTCAATATCTGCTCTCATACCATCAGCCTCTTCTGTCAGTTGGTTCAGCTTTTCATCTCGTTCGGCTATGAGTTGTTGCTTCTCGTTGATTTCAGATTTAAGCTGATTGACCTGCGATTGCAGCTCCTCTACCTCCCCTGTTTTATCAGTCAGGTGAGTGTCCTTCTCAGAGATCACTTCGCTTATATTTGATATTTCTGACTCTAAGTCAGCTAACTGGGATACCAATTGAGCTAATTCAGACGCTTTCTTCGTCAGGTCTTCATCCTTATCTGCGATGACACCCTGCTGATCCTCTATCTCAGACTTGGCATCCGACAGAGCCGCATTTGCTCTTTGAAGTTCTGCATCTTTCCCAGAAATGGTTTGATCCTTAGTCTCAATCTCGGAAGCCTTGACTGACACATCAGACACCAGACTGTTTATTTCCTCATCTTTTGTATTGATCACTTCATCCTTAGCGCTTATCTCTGATCGCAGGCCATTCGCCTCCTCTTGCAGTACTCGCAGTTCCTCACTTTTGCTTGCCAGTTCATGCTCTTTGGCTTCAATGGCTTGTTGCTTTACTTCTATTTCCTGCTGCTTTGCTTCGATCTCTTGACCCTTAGATGTTATTTCTTGATCTTTTGCAGCTATTTCTTGATTCTTAGAGGCTATGTCATGGTCCTTGACTGTGACCTGTTCCTCCGTCTGGGCTAGTTTGGATCTTAGCTCTGTCGCTTCTTCTTCCTTTACCTGCAACGCATCTTGCTTAGCTACCAGATCTTGATTCTTAGATTCTATTTGCTCATCCTTGTTTCTCAATTCGGAATTGAGCTGTTCGATTTCTTGGTCCTTGGAAGAGAGCTGTGCGTTGAGGCCTGCCACTTCTTGATCTTTGGTAGCAATAGCAGCATCTCTATTCGAAATGATGCCCATGTTCTCGGCGACTTGTGCGTTTAGCCCGTCTACATCTGATCTCATGCCGAGTAGCTGCCCATCTCTGACTTCGATTTCAGTCTGCTGCTCTGAGACTTTTCCTCTCAGCTCTTCAAGCTGCCTTTGTAAGTCGGCGATGGTGTTATCTCTATCAGTGATTTGGCCTGCCTTGGTATTGATGTCGGCAGTCTGATCTTTGATCTGTTGTTGGAGTGAGGCGATAGCGTCATCCTTCGCTACTACTGCTTCGCTGTGCTGAGCGATGAGGGCTTTCTTCTCCCCATCCCAGTTCTTTGCTTTTGATTCCCAGTCGCTGACAGAGGTTTTGAGTCCTGTGACTTGAGTATTGAGCTGATCATTCTTATCTTTCAGTCTTTCATGATCAGACTTTGTCCTGCTCAGATCAGTTTCTACAGAGCTCAGCTTTTTTAGATCGAGCGTATTTTTACTGGAGAGAGAATTATACTTAGAGTCGAGATCTTTATATTCCTGATATATTTTATCCTCTGTAGCCTTAGCACTGATCTTATAGCTGCTGTAGTCTCCTTCGAGCGTATCGTATTTGGATCTTAGCGTAGTATACTCTTTCTCTCGACTGTCATATTTTCTGGACCAGTCTTGCAGTGATAGATTGAGGGAGTCTCTTTCTGAGAGCAGTGATTGGTGATTACCCTGGAGTGATCTATAGGCTGTTGTTTTAGTCTGATACTCACTGTTTAGCTGAGCATACTCATTGTCTTTAGACAGGTATCGACTGTTCCACTCTTCTTCCTTACCTGAGACGAGCGCCTCTTTAATCAGCCAGCCAAAGATAGCTGCGCCGAGCATAAATAAGGGAAAGAGGAACCAACCACACCATCCAAAGACAAGGGCCAGAATACCTAAGATGAGAAGAATTAATAAGATAATTGGAATCAAAGCACGCATATATTGAGGTTTATTTTGGGGGTTCTTAATTATGATTTAAAACAACTTCTACTCGCCTGTTATCAGCCTTTTCAGCTGGGGTAGCATTAGCGTTCAATGGCTGAGACTGCCCGAATCCTTGTGTCGTCATCTTGGCATCATTGATACCATTATTACCTAAGTAGGCTTTCACTGTCTCGGCTCTGCTGGCAGACAGACTTTGATTGCTCTGAGGATTACCGACATTATCAGTATGGCCTCCGATGGTAAGACTACTTCCAGCTACATTGTCTAAGTAGTAGATGATGTCGGCAAAGTCTTGGCGCTGAGTCGCTGATAGATTCATCTGATCATCACCTGTATTAAATCGTAGGGTCACTGCTGGAGGTGCATCGATCAGCCTTCCTTTAATGGTCGCTAATCGGCTATCTACATTACCAGAGGCTGCGGCGAAACCGAATTCGACGCCTTTATCCACAAGGTTATTCTTGATCCGACCATCTGGGATGACTCTGGAGGCTATCCCAAGCTGAGATGCTGCTACACCGAGACCGAGCATGTAAGACTTGACATTATTGGCTCTGGCCAATCCAAGGTTACTCAGAACACCACTGTATGATTCTTGATCACTATACTTACCTGTGATGGTCAGCTCTCGATCTTGGTTTGATTTCAGGTAGTCTGCTGTCTCCCTCATGCAGGATGACATATTGCCCTGCAGTGGTTTATGATTGAGCGAATTTCTGTCAAAGTCAAAATCATGATTGCACGAGGCACTAAAATTGTTACCATCTTTAATTGGCCAAACATAAGCGGCGGCTGCCTTAGTCACAGGAGCAGCGGCGGCTACTGTTCCAAAAAAACATTTCTTGCAAACAAAGAAAGCAAGGATAAACCAAAGGATTATTCCAATGATCAGCCAAGGTAGATACTTTTTGTACATGTATGAATATTGATTAGTAAGTTAGATTGATACTATTAAGACATAAAAGAAGCTATATTAGTAACACTTATGAGGTAAAATCTTTTTGCCCTTCAATATCAAAAGTAAATGCCGTCAGTTAAATATTATCATCTAATAATCTCAAGGGAAAAGGAAATTCAAGATTCAGTTCACAATTGTAAGTACTCCAAAATAATAATTCATGCATTTTCAGCTTAGATTCTGGCCAATTTACGTACTCTCCACCTGCTGCTTAGCCCTGCTGATCAGCTGTAAGTCAGCACCCCCTGCACTGGTATTCCCAGACCCAGTCGACACCTCTGATAAGCCGATCAAGCTGCAGACTAAAAAGACCTATGACATCTATGGTGTACATGCTGACAATCAATTTGCTGGTGCTCGGCTGAATGACTTTACGAAGATCAATGATACACTGTATCGAGCGAGTATATCGCCTGAGAACTACCCCATCAATGCCAGCGCCTACTATTCCTTTAAGATATGGTCGGATACCATCAGAGATATAGACTTAGAGCTCTTCTACACTGAGCATGAGCACCGCTACATCCCGAAGCTCAGCTATGATGGCAAGCTCTGGGTGAGCATGAGCGACACTGACTACGACACGCTGAAAGCGCCTAATATAGCCACACTAAAGCTACAGCTGAGCCCAGACACACTGTGGGTATCAGGACAAGAAGTCGTCGCATCACCCCAAATAAAAGAATGGGTCAATGCACGAACGATGCACCCTGATGTGCGCTACAGCCAGGTAGGCAAAAGCAAAATGGGGCGACCCATGATGCACATGGACATCTATCAAGCTAGTCCTGAAGAGAAAGACGCTGTCGTGATACTGGCTCGTCAGCACCCCCCTGAAGTGTCAGGCTACTTTGCTATGGAAAGCTTTGTCGAAGAGATGCTCGCAGACACCGAGCTGAGCCGCGACTTCCGCAGGGACTTCAGAGTGCTGGTCTATCCACTGCTCAATCCTGATGGCGTAGACGAAGGTCACTGGCGGCATAGTACTGGCGGCATAGATCTGAATCGAGACTGGTCAAACTATCGGCAGCAGGAAGTGAGGTCGGTAGCTAATCACGTCATCGAAACCGTAAAGAGAGATAAAAATAAAGTTCTGGTCGGCCTTGACTTTCACTCGACGCAGAAGGACCTCTACTATACACTCAGCGAAAACAGAAAGACCAGCGTCGATAATTTTAAGGACTACTGGCTGGAGGGCATAGATAATCAATACGCGGACTACAGCCCTGACGACCGGCCTAATGACCTGAACCAGCCAATTACGAAAGGATGGTTCTACCTGCAGTTTGGTGCAGAAGGCATCACCTATGAGATAGGTGATGAAACGCCCCGCCCTTTTGTCAGAGACAAAGGCAGGACTGCCGCGCGCGAGATGATGAAGCTCCTCATATTAAGAAGGAGTGGTGAAACAGAATAAGTAAAGACCCACATAGAAGTACGATCCAACGCTATGAAGGAAATCAGAAAAATCATAAGTCAATATGACAAGATGGACTGGACGGAGCAAAAGGCGGCTCTGGCCACTGTAGTCAGCGTAGAAGAATCCGCCTATCGGCGCATCGGAGCCCGCATGTTCGTGCAGAGCTCTGGAGACTGGATCGGGGGTATCAGCGGTGGCTGCCTTGAGGGAGACGCACTGAAGCGAGCCCAGATAGCCATCCACAAAGAGTCTCCGTCTATCGTCGTCTATGATACAATGGAAGATGACGCCCACCAGATCGGTGTCGGCCTGGGCTGCAATGGTAGAATCGAAGTCCTCTTCACCCCGATTGATCCAGAGGCTGAGGACAATCCCATAGAGGTACTAAAATCAATCATCCACAGCAGAGAGCCTCACATCCTGTACCAGCTGATAGCAGATAAAGCTGGCAGCGATACCATGGGCAAAGTCTTCTTAGAAAAAGACTACTCGATACTCAGTGCTGAACTGCAGCTAGACCCTGCTCAGCTATCGAAGTGCAGCCAGGCTGTCCACGAAAAGAAAAAATCAAAAGTCTACCCCCTCACTGCTGCAGATGGTCAGGACTACGTCATTTTAGTCGAATACCTGAGACCCGAAGTACAATTAATCCTGATCGGAGATAATTATGATGTGAATGCCTTCGTAGGTATAGCGGATGAGCTGGGATGGCAGATCCATGTTGTCGGATTACTCAGAAAAATAGGGAAAGCCGTATTTGAGAAAGCAAAGCAAGTCCTGCCATATGATCATATCGCTAAGATCAAGATCGACGAATATTCAGCAGTCGTGCTGATGTCACATGACTATCACTGGGACAAGCAGATGCTGAAGCACTTCATGCAGTATGAGCCTGCCTACGTCGGTATGCTGGGGCCAAAAAAGCGCATGATCAAAATGCAGAATGAGCTATCAGAAGATGGGTCAGAAATATCTCTGGATGATCTACCCTATTTTCACAGTCCCGTCGGTCTGGACATAGGCGCAGAGAGCCCTGAGGAAATAGCGCTTTCCATCACAGCGGAGATCGTCGCTGTATTCAGAAGCCGATCTGGTACGCATCTCAAATATCGAGAGGGTACCATACACGAGCGAGATGTATCAACGTAAAAAGTAATCTATGTACCTGTTAGTATTCTTATTATCTCTTACCATAAGCACATCGTCAAATGATCCAGTAGAATTAGGTAAGATCAACTGGCTGCGCGATTATGATGCAGCACTGACGCAGTCACAAGAAACGGACAAGCCTGTCTTCATTCTCTTTCAGGAAGTACCCGGATGCAGCACCTGCCGTAACTATGGCAAAGACGTGCTGACGCATCCCTTCATCGTAGAGGCCATAGAGGATAACTTTGTGCCACTGGCGATCTACAATAATAAAGGTGGAAAAGATGCTGCCGTCTTAGCCGCTTATAATGAGCCAAGCTGGAATAATCCTGTGGCCAGAATCGTGGATGCAGAAGGTAAGATGATATCCAACAGGATATCCGGAAACTACTCTAAGCTGGCCGTGGTCGATGCCATCATCCAGACGCTGACTACTGAAAGAAAAGACATCCCCACCTACCTCAGCCTCTTCCGAGAGGAGCTGATCGCCGAGGCCAATCTGGCAGAGCTATCACTATCTATGTTTTGCTTCTGGTCTGGAGAAAAGGAGCTCGGCGCGATACCTGGGGTGGTCTCCACAGAGGCAGGCTTCATGGATGGCCATGAGGTGGTAAAAGTAAAATACGATGAAGAGAGGACCAGCGCCAAGTCCATCATCAAGAAAGCTGCGGCTAAGCGCTGTGCTGATGCTGTCTATGTGAAAGAAGGGCCTAAAAAGCAATTCGCCTTCAAAGACATTCCAGTCAAAAAATATAGGGCCTACCGCTCAGATAAAGAGACCAAATACTACCTGTACAAGAGTCCGCTCCGTCAGGTACCCATGACCGAGCTGCAAGCTCTGAAGGTCAACCGAGCTCTAGCGACAGGAAGTGATCCCGAAGAATTTCTCTCGCCACGTCAAATGATGCTCTTAGACAAGACTTTGAGCCAATCATCAAAAAAGACGACAAATAGAATTTCTCATGACTTTGTCAAGAGCTGGTATGAGATGAGTTATGAGTTATGAGTTATGAGTTATGAGTTATGAGTTATGAGTTATGAGTGATGAGTGATGAGTGATGAGTGATGAGTAGCTTAGAATAGACAATTTTCGGAGATATTGCGAGTGGATTAAGGCGCGAGTCTGACGATATGCCAAGCATCGCCCTCAGCAGCCTGATACTGAAATCGATCGTGCAAACGACTCTCTCGGCCCTGCCAAAACTCCACCATATTCGGCTGTACTAGATAGCCTCCCCAGTGCTCTGGCTTTTCCAGTTTATCC
>CALFUK010000126.1 GCA_937929945.1 uncultured Saprospiraceae bacterium | reverse complement strand
TGAATATAACTTAGGACTCCCCTCTAACTATGTGGCCCAAGGTCTGCCGGCTATTGACTATCTATTATACGGTCTTTCAGATAGTGACGATACCGTAGTCTCTGCGCTATCAGCACCCGCGTATAGCAACTATCTGGCTGATCTGATCAACCGCTTGCACGATCTGACGAGTGATGTACTGGCTGACTGGAAGGATAGCTACAAGGAAGAATTCATCACAAACCAAGCTTCTTCTGCTACTGGATCCATTGATAAGCTGGTGAACGATGCCTTATTCTACTACGAGAAATTTTTGAGGGCTGGTAAAATCGGTATCCCAGCTGGCGTCTTTTCGGGTAATCCCATAGAGGCAGCAGTGGAGGCACCATACTCGGGCATCCATTCGAAGCGATTTTTTACTGAAGGCTTAGATAGCTTTCAGGACTTTTTCAATGGAGAGTCCTCTATCGGAAGATCAGAGGGGACCAGCCTCCGCCACTACCTGGACCAGCTGGGCGCAGAGAAAGATGGTGTCCTTCTCTCACAGCTCATCAATGATCAGCTGAACAATGCCAGAACAAAAGCAGCCGAACTGGGCGAGGACTTACAAAACCAAGTGGCTGAAGACAATACCAAAATGCTGGAAACCTATGATGAGCTCCAAAAAGTAGTCGTGCTCCTCAAAGTGGATATGCTACAAGCACTCAATATCAAAGTAGACTTTGTAGATGCCGACGGCGACTGATGAATCACAGTCTGTCAGCATACCTGAATAAAAATACCGAGGCTGCCCCACTGGCAGCCTTTCGTATTTTATTTGGTCTACTCATGCTGATCAGTCTCATCCGCTTCTGGTACCACGGCTGGATTGAGAAGCTCTATCTCACTCCAACATTTCACTTCAGCTACTATGGTCTGGACTTCATCCATGTACCTGGACAGTGGACTTACCTTTTATTTATCATCTGCGCCTTATCGGCACTCTGCGTAGCATTGGGCTTCTTTTATCGCTATACGAGCGTGCTCTTCTTCCTGAGCTTCACCTACATAGAGCTGATGGATAAGACCACCTACCTGAATCATTATTACTTCGTCTCCATCCTCAGCTTTCTGATGATCTGGCTGCCTGCACACCGCTACTTCTCGCTGGATGCCTATCAGAGACCTGAGCTGCGAGCGCAATATGTACCCCGCTGGACCATCGACAGCCTAAAATTACTATTAGCCATCGTGTACATCTATGCTGGTGCCGCTAAGCTAAATTATGACTGGATGGTACAGGCACTTCCGCTGAAGATATGGCTCCCTTCTAAAATGCACATCCCTTTGCTGGGAGACTGGCTGAATCAGGAGTGGGTGTTCTATCTATTCAGCTGGGGCGGAGCTGCGTATGATCTCAGCATTGTATTCTTCCTACTGTACAGGCGCACGCGAGTATTCGCTTTTGCCATGGTGGTCATCTTTCATTTGCTGACACGAGTCTTATTCCAGATCGGCATGTTTCCGTACATCATGATCATGGCGACGCTCATATTCTTTGATGCTGGCCTGCATCGTCGTCTGCTATCCATGATCAGTCGGCCCATTGGAGTAAAGCTGAGCCTCTTTGACAATGGCCTCAGTGTGGATAATACTTCCCCTATCGGCTCAAAGATTCGCTTGGGAATTGTATCATTGTTCTTCCTTATCCAGCTGCTGGTGCCGCTGCGCTTCATGCTGTATCCAGGCCAGTTATTCTGGACAGAGCAAGGCTACAGATTCTCTTGGAGAGTCATGCTGATGGAGAAGACGGGCTACGCTCAATTTAAGATCGTCAATGGTCAAACAGGCAAACGATTCTATGTTGACAATCATGATTTTTTGAATTCGCTACAAGAAAAACAAATGTCTACGCAAGCAGATATGATCTTAGAATATGCTCACTACCTGGGCCAGCACTTCGCCAGCCAAGGCCATGAGCACGTAGAAGTATACGTAGAAAGCTACGCCTCGCTAAATGGACGTGGCAGCCAGCCTTATGTAGATCCCACAGTAGACCTCATGAAAATAAAATCATCTCTGGCGCACAAGCCCTGGATACTCCCCCTGAATGAGTAAAGCCTACTTCATATCAATAGGACTATTCTTACTCTGCCAGACGGCACTGGTAGCTCAGTATCGCTATGAAGCTATCCTGCTAGAGACTGCCACCAGTACACCCATCACCACGGCAGAAATCTACCACACGAATGCAGAGAAAAACTATGTGCCCGATAAAACTGGCCGCATCACCATTGACAACATGCAGCCAGGCATGCAAGAGCTGATCATCTTCTCTTATGAGTACAATACTGTGACGCTGGACATCTCTATCAAAGACAAAAACATCAAAGACACCATCTACTTAGACAGGCTCTCAGCTGAGCTCTCTGAAGTGGTCATCAATGCTAAAAAGGAAGAGCTCTTCGCACTGAGAAAGATGCGCCGCGTAGAAGGCACAGCAATCTACTCCAGCAAGAAGACAGAAGTGGTCCTGCTGGATCTGATCCAAGCTAACCTAGCCAGCAACAACAGCCGACAAATCTACGCACAGATAGCAGGCCTGAACATTTATGAAGGCAGCGATGGTGGCCTCCAGCTGGCCATAGGCGGGAGAGGCCTAGACCCCAACCGCAGCTCCAACT
>CALFUK010000125.1 GCA_937929945.1 uncultured Saprospiraceae bacterium | reverse complement strand
TTCGGCATTGAGCTAACTATGATCATGTTTTTAAATCTTTTATCAATATCAGTTCAGCACATTTTGATCATTAATTGATCTGTCTGATCATACCTGCTATGACGCCTCGACACACCGCCGCTCCTGCGGCATTATGCATTTCTACCTCGCATTTTAATTTTCCAAAGCGGAAATATATCTTCTTTGATTGTACGGTCACTTTCTCTCCAGGATAGACAGGCAGTAGATAATCCACGGCACTGGAGCTCATAGCGATCTGAAGTCCATCAGGTACACCATCATCACCTTGCAATAAAAAAATACCCAGACAGACCACTCCAATCTGCGCCATTGTCTCCGTCAGTATCACACCTGGTGTGACTGGATGATCAGAGAAATGACCCCGATAAAAATCTAAATCTTCGCCATAAGTATAGGCACCGTGTACGCCATCTTCAGTCGCTTCTATGATTTCATCCACAAAGAGAAATGGCTTAGTGTATGGCAGTGCACTTAGTATATCAGTGTATAGCGTGTCTTTATTCATTGGTTTTCCAGCATTGATTTATCATGAGATTCGCTCTCCTCCATCCACAGGAATGATCGCGCCGTTAATCCAGCTCGCTTCATCTCTGCAGAGCAGGTATACCACAGCTGCCACATCTTCAGGAGTCGTCAGCCTCTGGTATGGATTTCGCTTCAGGGTATGCGCTTTAATATCTTCATGTCCTGGTATCATTCTGAATGACGGTGTGTCCGTCACGCCCGCTTGTACGCAGTTACTTCTGATGCCATAGGGCGCATACTCCAGCGCAATGCTTCTCGATATTGATTCTAAAGCCACCTTGGCTGCTGAGACTGCAGCATAATTCTGCCAGGCTCGGCTGTTGCCTTCACTGGTAAAGCTGATAACCCGAGCATCAGCCGCGAATAGATCTGCCTGATGTACATCCCGCACCCAGTCATAGAGGCTGATCGCCATAGCCTCCAGTGTCACTTTAAAATCATCATTGGTCAGAACGGTACCGACTTCTCCATGTAGTGGCTTGAGATTTCCTCGTGCGATGCTGTGGATCAGAGTTTTTATCTTTCCATGGGGTAGGATGTGTGCTGAGATTGCAGCTACGGCTTCAGTTCGTTTATCTACACGGGTGATGTCCATGTTGAAGCTAATCACGTCTACACCCCAACTTTTCATAAGCTCTACTTCTTCATCGAATTTCAGCATTTCAGATTTTCGATCCCGGTGCATGATGATGATATTCATACCATGGCTGGCCAGCTTCTTGGCTGAGGCCAGACCAAGACCACTTGACCCTCCTAAGATCAGAGCCCATTCCTGCTTATTTGAGAACGTATTATCCAAGCTATCTACCATTCTAATAAGACTCGCTGTGCTGAAAATCCGGGACCAAAGCTAAGCATCAACCCTTTCTCTCCCAGAGGTATTCCTTTATCCATGAATCGCTCTAAGACATACAGTACAGTGGCACTAGACATATTACCGTATAGTCGCAGCACCTCCTTCGTGTCGTCTATATTTTTACCCATAGCTCCGAATAGTTCTTGGGTGGTGAGGACAATTTTCTTTCCACCTGGATGAAATATTAAGTGATCCACATCCGCTATTTGATGCCCTGTCTTTTCCAAGAATGGATGGATAATCTGGGGAAAATGCTCTGCTATAGTTTCTGGCACAGCTTGATCCAGCACCATCTGTAAGCCGCTGTCTTTCAGGTCAAATCCCATCAGTCTAGTCGTATCAGGAAAATGATACATCTCTTCATTAAGAATGGTGGGGCCATCATCCGCTTCGTGAGAGGACAAGAGCACACAGGCTGCCCCGTCACCAAAAATGGCAGCACTCACAATATTCGCCATGGAGAAGTCTTCTAACTGGAAGGTTGCAGTCGGAGACTCTACAGCGATCACAGCCGCCTTCTTTCCTGGATTAGCTTGTAAAAAGTTCTTAGCGTAAATGATACCTGACACCCCAGCTGCGCAGCCCATCTCAGTGACGGGCAGCCGAACCACATCCTGTCGCATATTCATTTGATTGATGAGGTAGGCATCCACAGAAGGAATCATAAAGCCAGTGCAGGACACAGATATAATGTAGTCCAGCTCATCTGCTTGCCATGCAGCCTTATCTAAGGCAGTGCTCATAGCGCGCTCTGCTAGAGGCAGTATACCCTTCACATAGAGATCATTCCTGTCTTCAAAAGAGCTGACTGAAAAGACATCCTCTGGGCTGATGATGGAGTAGCGACGATCTACCGCAGCATTGCGAAATATCTTCAACACCTTCCTCTGAAATCGCTCATCCTGACCAGACATCCACGCCTCTACAAATGGGATGATTTCATCTGTAGTCCGACTGATGCCAGGTAAGGCTTTTGCAACTGCTTTTATGTTTACCATATATTGGTTCTATTCTGTCTTGGCCTCGGGCACTGTTACTTCTACTCGATCTCACTATCTACTTATAAGTATAGCATCAATGAAATCGCAAGGAGTTCAAACAGCTAGCTGTTTTGTATTGTTTTACCTATCTACACATTAGTACCCATTGGTATCTAAATGCCCACTTCCACCTCATAGTAGCGCTCTTTATATCTAAGGCCTTCGTATACATCTCCAGATCCTCACGCTTGAATCCTCTTAGGATCGACGTCAGTCCATCCTGTCTGATCATTGGATTGGGGATAAAAAGCGTCAGCAGGTAAAAGAGAAAATAAGCTAGCTGGCTTCGATGCAGGTCATTGATGATTACACCAATGGAAGCTTTTTCTGTCGCGACTTTCAGCACATCTACGATGTCCTCATCTTTCAAATGATGTAAAAACAAGGTACCCAATAGAATATCATACTCCATATTTTGGAATGTGTTCGCACTGACATATTCTGTCTTGTAACTGATTTCAGGATAATCTGCACTTTCTTTTCTGGCATAATTTACGGTGAATTCATTAGCATCCATACCGATGATCTCAAAAGCTTGGCCTCTACGGCGCAGCTTATCCGCCACTAAGCGCAGCATGTCACCACTGCCACTCCCAATGTCAACTATCCTCAGCATTTTATCCTTGGGATGTTTGTTTAAGAGTGGATCTATACCCTGCAGTGTCACCTGATTCCCGCCCAGCCATTTATTGATCCAATCGAGTTTGGCGAGCGATCTGCTGAGCAGCTCGCCCTCCATTTCAAGATCATCCATGATCTCCGTCTTATCGCTTCGCTTAGTTGTATCTAAAAACATTGACGTCTTTCTAAATTTTTATCGAGTCTTGATTTATCCATGCTTACACCTCTACTTTCTTTTATCAATATAAATGTAGAAAAGCTTATGCAGCTATTTTTACTTTCATGCAGTCCACACTCATCATCTCTGATCTACGACTTCCAATGGCTCACCATGGGTCTGCTTTATGATGTGAGGCAATATGGCAGGCGCATAGCTCAGTGCCTTCAAGCCCAAAGCCAAAACTCTATCTCTTCCAAAAAATGAATTGAATAATCGGCCAGCCCGTAGTCGCTTACTGAATGTCTTCTCCCAGCTTTTACCGTATTCTACTTCTAGCTGTTTCCTATCCTTCATCTCTCCTTTGACATATTGCAGGATCGCCTCTGACAAAAGGAGTGCGCTGTGGATCGCCATACCCATCCCATTACCGCACAGCGGATGGATCATACCCGCACTATCACCGCTCATCAAGACATGATTATCCACTGTAGGCTTAGGTAAAAAAGAAACCTGACTGATGCTGAGCGGTGATTCTAACAAGGGACGGCAGTTGGTCAATATCTCTTTCAGACAGGGATTTTTATAAAGGACTTCATGTTGAAAATCTTCAATTGACTTGTATTTTTTGAAAGCGGCATAGCCCGTCAGGTAGCAAATATTGATGCGCTCATTCTCAACTTTTGAAACCCCACAGTAGCCTCCAGCAAAATTATGCAGCGCCACCAGATCCGATGGAAAGTCCCCTTCATAGTGGCATTTTACCCCCAGATAGGGAGACTTCTGCTTGATGAAGGATCGGCCTAATGACACATCCAGATTAGAGCGCTTACCATATGCACCAATCACCAGATGAGCATCGAGCTGGTCTGCGCTTTTACAAGTGACTGTAAAGCGATCTTCGGACTCAACATAGTCGATGTGGGACACTGTATCTTGGATCACCCTGACCCCTCTTCGCAGAGCCTGCTTGTACAATAGCTCATCCAGCAAATAGCGACTGATGCCAAATCCTCCCAAAGGCAACTGTGCCTTCAGTAACTTGCCTCCAGAAGTGCTTAGCTCAAATCTTGTGATATCTACAGCACCGGCAGCAAGAGGATCAATGCCCAGATATGATAGATATGGCAACACTTCATTTGAAATGTACTCTCCACACACCTTATGCCTCGGGTATTCATGCTTTTCTATCAAGACGACGGGTACTCCATTTTGAGAAAGATGGATGGCATTCGTCAGTCCTGCCAGACCGCCTCCTACGATGATGACCTGTGCCGAGGCATTCTTATCTCCACGAAGTTTTCCTTTTGGGCTTTGCTTCATTTGAGCTAGCAGTCTTTTTCTTTTCACAGAGTTATACCAGAGTCATCACACCAGCGTATTAGCATTGATGCAGACATGATCTCTTAATAGACCTATACAACTGTCTTTTGGCCACAAGGTTGCTAATACAAGACACTGTTTAGACTCTACAAAGTGCTCCACTCCAAATACCAATCACATCTTAATTGCTAAATCTAAATATTTCTGTAATTTACCATATTGACAAAGGAGATGTCTGGATGATAGATGCATGAGCCAGATTATACTTAGTTATATGCAGATTGGCATTTCACCATGAAATTATAAATACATGAAACGCCTATGACCTAGATAATTAAGACACCCAAGTGGATGATTGAACTAAGTTATGTGCTGACAAACATTCAGTTCCAAAACCAAAATATAAACACATGAAAAGAAGGCATTTTTTAAAATCAGGAGTCGTGACGTCTATGGCAGCATGTACCATCGTACCTGCCGAAACCTTAGGTCGCAAGCACGGCTATACAGCTCCGAATGACAAAATCAATTTAGCCTGTTGTGGCATTGGCTTTCGCGGAGGACAGATTTTAAAAGAGCTCCATGATACGGGTATGGTGAATATTGTCGCCCTCTGCGATGTAGATATGGGGGCTGAGCACACCGCTAAGACCTTAGCATCATTCCCAGATGTCCCGAGATATCAGGATTTCAGAAAGATGTTTGATCAGATGTCTGACCAGATAGATGCCGTCAGTGTCGGCACACCAGACTTCTCCCACTTTCCGATCACCATGCTGGCAATGTCCTTGGGTATCCACGTCTATGTAGAGAAGCCGATGGGCCGCACCTTCCAGGAAGTGGAGCTTATGACCCAGGCGGCTGAAAAATATAATGTCGTGACCCAAATGGGTAATCAGGGTCATTCTGAAGCAAATTATTTTCAATTTAAAGCTTGGGCTGAAGCTGGCATCATGAGTGATGTGACGAAGGTCGTCGCACATATGAATAATCGAAGACGCTGGCACTCCTGGGATCCCGCCATGAGTCAATTCCCGAGTGGCATGCCCGTACCCGCCACCATGGACTGGGACAGCTGGCTATCCACCGCCAGCCATCATGCGTATGATAAGGATCTGGTGAATGGCCAGTGGAGATGTTGGTATGACTTCGGTATGGGTGCGCTCGGAGACTGGGGTGCGCATACTATGGATACCGCACACGAATTTTTAGATTTAGGTCTGCCCACAGAGATTGATCCTTTATTCTTAGAGGGGCATAACCCCTTCTTCTTTCCCATGTCCACGACGCTGAGCTTTACGTTTCCAGCACGCGGCGAGATGCCTCCTGTAGAACTCATGTGGTATGACGGCCTCACGAATCAGCCGCCGCTACCAGATAACTATGGTGACTCCATTTTGGACCCTAATATACCACCTCCTAGTGATGGAGCCCTCAAAGAGAAAAAACTGAATCCAGGTAAGATCATCTACGGTAAAGATCTCACCTTCAAGGGAGGCTCACATGGCAGTACACTCTCCATGATTCCCAGCGAACGCGCTAATGATATCGTGTCTAGTCTGCCCGAAGTACCTGAAAGTCCATCCAATCACTTTGCTAATTTTCTCTTAGCCTGTAGAGGTGAAGAGCAGACCCGATCACCGTTCAGTGTAGGTGGTCCCCTCAGCCAAGTCTTTAATCTAGGCGTCCTGGCTCAGCGTCTTAACGCAAAGCTGATATTCGATAGAGAGACGAAACAGATTACGAATCATCCGCTGGGCAATCTTTTATTGAAAGGTGCACCACCACGCAAAGGGTGGGAAGAGTTTTATTTGTTGTAGTGTCATGATGGTTGGTTATCGTGTACAGCGTTAGATTATATCGCAAAGAGTATGACTAGGTGATACTCTTTGGCACAAACGATTGATTACCCCAGCCACTCCTTAAACTCCTTCACTCGCTCTCTGGCTACAATGACCTCGTGATGTTAAAATATGAAATGACTTCTGAGATGAAATTGATATGTAAGACCTCCAAATTTTACTTTGATGCGTTGTCTATGGCCCTGGCCCTCATCTGATTTATTTTACTCTATTTATAATAAGGATTCAGTTGATGCTTGATTATGATCGTATCTTTGGCCAATCAATTGAAAATGACTAAGATGCATGGCTGAATACGATATGAATGACCCCACTGACCTCGACATCATGCGTGGCCAGTTCAATATGATCTCAGCGGACGAATGGGAAGAATACATCGAAGTGGCTGAAGAACGACAGATCGGCTATAAGAATGTCAATATCCTCAAGACAGCACAGCGTAAGGCTGGAATCGCTAAATACCTGAGCCCGAAAGTGATCAACTGGGTGCTATCGCTGGTGGATCAGCTAGATACAGAGCCTGATGAAGAAGAGTGA
>CALFUK010000124.1 GCA_937929945.1 uncultured Saprospiraceae bacterium | reverse complement strand
GCTTGCCATCAAGTGCATACCCAGGATAATTTGCCGCTATACTATTCTGAATCAGCACTGGTAAGTCCGACTTTTTAAGTTTCACTCGTTCAAAAAGGAAGGTGCCTGCCATATTAAAGTACAAGTGGACCTTATCATCATCATTACTGATGTGTTCCAGCTTTGCTCGAATCGTTAGTGTATTACCACACAGCGTTTTGTCATCTACATCATCAACATTATATTGACTGTAGTTAGTGTTGACAAAATCCTGAATCATGACAGGTAGATCCAATGGTTGTTCATTGTCATTGTCATCATCATTGTCATCGGCTGTATCGTCATCTAAATACTCACATAAGAAATTACCTTCCTCATCAAAAAATAATTCAGTATCATTATTGAGCTCAACTTCTAAAGTAAGCTCTCCAAATCCCTGATAACGTTCAGCAGATTCAATTGAAGTGTTAAGAAAATTGGTCGCAATATAGTCTGATATACCTGCAGGTATGTCTATTAGCATGATATCGGTTTCCGATAATGCACTCTTACTCAAAAAAGCTCCCGATTCATCGAATAACAAGCCTAAATTAACGTCGTCCAATGCGACACCAAAGCTTATGATGCCGTCATCATCAAACCGATAAACTTCTTCAATTTCTTCTCCAGGATAATTTGTAAAGACATATGCGGCTACAGCAAAAGGAATAGAGTTAAGATTCACTTCCGTAAAATTTCGGCATGGATTTTCATGACCTTTTAAGACTTTATCTGAATTTTCATGATCTCTTAAGGCTAAAGCAGAATCTGTTATATCTGTTTGCTTAAGGTGATCAATGGCCGATAAATCATCTTCCGAACATGATAGTATAAGCATGCTGGAAAAGAAGATAAGGATAAACCAATAATTCAATTTCATATGTTTAGATTTTAAGTTGAATTGACTTTTAGCAGATAAGCAAGTTTAATCGGGTGTCTTACTTATCTACAGTGATTACATTCTTATATATCCCTAATTGATTTGAAATGGTTGGGAAGTGCTCATTTATTTTAGATAATAAAATTTTGATTGAGGTTTATAATCGACTAATGGTTATGGTTTTGGTCTGGGTTGCTCATTAGGTCATAGCATATTCTGGAGTATATAAGGGTGCGATGATTTTTTAACTACCTTGCAGGTAGTCAAAATTGAATCTATGAGATGTTTACTATTCGGATTGTTACTGTTATGTCTATGTGGTACACAAGTTTCAGGTCAAGACTCTGTGTATACATGGGACTGGAGTCAGGATGGCAATTACTTAGGTGGATCAATTCTGGTATGGTCGGGATCTCAATATCTTAAGTCAAGGCTTGATCGAATCACAGTAGAAGATATAGGACTACTTGATGCACAAAGTATATGGTCATTTGATAGAGGCGCAACTAACAATCTGAATTTGAATTCCAGAAGCTATAGTGATTATTTATTAATAGGATCTGCGGTACTTCCATTTACAGCATATCTGAGTAAAGAAGGAAGAGGCGAAGGATGGAAGATAACTGGAATGGCAGTGGAGACACTACTGCTGACAGATGGCGTCATCAATATTCTGAAGGCAACTTCAAAAAGAGTGAGGCCCTATATATATAATCCAGAAGTACCTATCGAAGAAAAACTGACAAATGAAGCTCGATACTCATTCGCCTCTGGCCATACAGCTATTGTGGCTACAACTTCATTCTTTGCAGCAAAAGTCTATGCCGATATATTCCCTGATAGCCAATGGAAACCTGTCGTATGGATCACGGCAGCAAGTCTACCGGCATTGGCTGGATATTTCAGGTATCAAGCTGGCAATCACTTTCCGACAGATGTCATCGCAGGCTATGCTATTGGTGCGACCATTGGATATCTCATCCCCAGTCTGCATCTCAAGAAAGACAAGAGTTCATTATCAGCATCTATCATGCCTAATGGGGTTTATCTGTCATTAAGGTTTTGATAGAGAAATATCATCTTGATGCCTACTAAATCATATTTTTCTTTGAAATTGTTGAAGCAAATAGAACTCCTTTTATGACCTATTTATCTTCTATTGTCTTAGTGTGCATTCCAGTACTTAATTTATGAGAGCCATCTGCATTTGGAGTTAGCTCATAATAAAAAGCCGTAGGTGCTTTATAGCCTCCATACATTCTGACACCCTGCATATCACATTGCAAATTATAGACTCTAATTTTTCCGTCCTTTTCTGCTACTGTGTAATAATCTTGAGAGACCCACTTTAGCTTTTTCCTTATATCGGCTTCTATTCCATTGAATAAATAGTCATTGATTGGGAAAGCATGAAAAACAGTATGACCATGGGTATAATCAGAATATTTACCAATATAAAGTGTTTCATCATTTTTAGCGACACCATACCAATTTCCATTTCCTATTCCTACAGGAATCGTCTTCAGCGAATGATAACTAATGTTTTGTTCTTGTAATTCTGCCTTAATGCCACTCGTGATATGTTGCTTATGTCCTAAAGTAAAAAGTAAATATAAAGTACTTACCACTAAGCCTACATGGTTAGCAATGCTCTGATCGTTATTTATGTACTGCTGATAAATTGTAAATCCTAAGCCAAATAATAGAGGTAATGTATACACTGGATCTATAATATTAATACTATCAAAACTGACTCGAAGGTCACTGAAAGGTAAAAACAATTGGGTGCCGTAAGCCGTAAATGCATCGAGCAACATATGTGTGACTAAGACCAGCCAATTGAATACGAATAAACGGCGAAAAGTGATAGATTTAAACCATTTAAGTCTTCCAAGAATAAAAGTCAAAAGTAGAGATCCAAGTATACTAAATACAATGGAATGGCTATAGCCTCTGTGAATACTGATTCCCTGGATGGAATCATAGAATGGAAGCAAAGCAACATCAAGGTCAGGAATGGTCGCCACGACGGCACCGATTATAGCAGCTTTACCGCCTATCTTTTTACCAAGTATCGCATGACCGATGGCCGCTCCTAATGTTGCTTGTGTTATGCTATCCATTGACTTGTTGTGATTTATATCTAAAAAATATTGATTTCAGATCCAATGGAAATATGACAATCAGCGATCGTATATAAACTCGGCTAACTATCTATAATTATTTCCGTCAGATTTACATTAGTGTTTATGGTTATCGCTGTTATGATCCTCATTTTTCACATAGCCCATTCCACAAACAGGACACTTACCTGCGCTATCACTACCACTGTCATCACAGTGCATGGGACACACATACGCTGAGGTATATTCCTTGCCTTGCTTGGTCGTTTGTTCTATCGTTGTACCACTAGCGGATTTAGGCCCACAGGAGCTTAGTGTCAGCCCGATCGCAAGCAATGCGATTACTAAAAAATTAAATTTTGCATTCATCATGATTAAATTTTAAAAGATTAAATATTTTTATTCAAGTGTACCATTATGTCATATTCATTATTGTCTTCCTTGTTATGAGACAATTTTTTTAATGGTTATGTCATTCGATTTGAGTCTCTGCTTGTTTTTCTACAACAGAATAATGATGATCAATCGTATCCTGTACTCTGCCACAGGTAAGCATCTTATCTCCGAAATATGGATTCAGTATATTCTGGTGTTGGCTGAGCCAATCTGCGCCACTATTATCATTAGCCATGGGGCAATGCTGTACATAGAAAGTAGCATTTTCCACTCCAAATACTTTCAAGGATTTTATAAGTGCTTGAGACAGAAAGTCGAATTGCTTACGTTGCTCTTCTATGTCAGCAGCTGTTGATATTTTTCTCCCATGGACCTGCATAGCCTTAAGCTGATCCATCCAATAGACATGTGCTTTGTCCTTCAGTAAAGCCATATCTACACGCTCTAAGGCATCAAGAACATCGGCAATCGCAGTAGCTGCTTTAGCGGCATCGGTATCTACTAATGCATCTTTGAGCGGAAAGTAAGTAGTGGCTAAAGTGCTTAATTGGTCTTTGACCACAGACGGAGTACTTGCCGTATAATTAGGTAATTCGCTGGACTGAATGTCATTTTTAACTGTCACATTTCTATTCATCATACTGGTCTGATTATTCAGCTGGGCCGATGCATCGATGACAAATGCTCCATTAGTCACTATTTCTTCTCCTTGTGCTACACCGCTTATAACAGGATAACCGGACTGAGTCGCATCTCCAACTTCAATCTCTCTAAATTCAAAAGAAGGAATTTCTGTCTCAGGTATTTTTACATAAACCACAGAGCGGCTCCCTGTCCATAATACTGCTGACTTCGGTACCATCAGGTCATTCGATTTTCGATAGGTGTTTAGTTTACCTGATATGAACATTTCAGGTTTTAAATTTCCACCTGCGTTATATACTTCTGCTCTGATTGAGGCAACTCTTGTCTGCGGATTAATTACAGGATTGACAAAAGTAATATGTGCATTGAATGTTTTATTGGAAGCTGAAGGTGTCGTAAAACTAATTTTTTTACCGACTCTGATCTTCGCCAAGTCATTTTCATAAACATCGAATAGAGCCCAAAGATTGTCTAGGTTCTGAATGTCAAATAATACCTCTCCAGTAGTCAAGTAATCTCCGGGTGACACTTTCTTCTGACTGACTATTCCTGTATTCTCTGCATATATATCAAAGGTTTCTCGAATGACACCTGTCTCCAAAATATCTGCGACAACTTGGTCAGCTATTTTCCAGTACTTAAGTTTGTTACTGGCTGCATTCAATAATCCCGGACTTATGTCTTGAATCTTTTGTGCCTCCAGAAGCTCCTTTTGTGCCGTAATTAAGTCTGGTGAATAGATGGTCGCTACTTTCTGTCCCTGATTGACCTGTTCCCCTGTGTAACTAACAAATAGTTTTTCAATCCTACCTGGTATATGTGTTACTAAACTTGCAGATTTAGTTTCATCAGCCTGAATCTTACCGTTTAACTTTAGTGTGCTATCATCGTTATTTACTGAACTGCCTATGATGGTTGTCTGAATATTTGCTAATTTGACGGCATCTGAAGTCATCTGAAATCCATTGGTATTTGAACTGTTAGTCTGTCCTGCAGGAATCAGATCCATACCACATATGGGACAGTCACCTGGTTCGCTTTGACGGACTTGAGGGTCCATAGAGCAGGTCCATATTTCTACACTTGATTCTGCTTCGACATGCTGGCTGTGCTCTTGAGCCATGACAGTATTATCTCTAAACAGCAACCAGCCAAATAATACCCCAATGGCTAATGCCAGTAATGCTACGATGTATGTTTTATATTCCTTCATTTGTAGAATTTTAATAATCAGTTAATCTCTCGATTTTAAATGTGGATATATGCGTTTGCACAACAGCTTTGAGCATTGCTCTTTCATATTTATTTATATCACTGCGCTGCTTCATCAATTCGTCAAAGCGCTGGCCATAACTACTATAATAACCAAGTAGAATATCATAAGCACTTGTCGTTATCTCAATCTGTTTCTCTGCTAAATTGTACATCAGCATAGCACTTTCATAGTCAGACTTAAATCCTTGAATCTGGTTCATCATTGTATTAGTCAGTTGTTCTTTCTGCATAGCATAAGCCTGCTGTTTCAATCGTTCTTCCTCTCGTTTAGCAGCGTACTTTTTACGGTAGATAGGGATAGACACCATGACTTTAGGTATAAGGATGTCTCTTCCATTACTGATGGGCATCGCATCTGTTCTTCCTTTGACAAGACTATAATCTAATCCAACTCCAAGTGATGGTTTACTCGTCTGTGCATTTATAGCAAGCTCCTTGTCAGCGACTTCTATATTCCAATCGAGTTGATGGATTAATGGATGCCCAGATTCAATTTTCTGTTTTAACTGATTTAAATCATATGCTAATTCAGCTAATTGAAGGTCTGAAATTGTCACATGAATTCTTTCATACGACGGACTATTGATGGCAGCATTAATCATCGCTGAATGTATCTGCTTCTCTTCCTCGAGAATGCGAATCTGTTGATTGAGTTCCTCTACTTTTATCCGTACCGTCAGTACATCGGAAGCAATGGATTTACCGCTTTCTACTTTGGCTAAAGCTACATTTTCCAACGATTCGAAAATGCGAATATTCTTCTTGATCAAGCTTTGAGTCCCATTTAAGAGATACAGATTATAATAGGCCGTTTTTATCTGATAGTCGATATTTAATCTGGTCGCTGCAATTCGTTCATATTTTGATTTAGCCATCGGCACGACTTTATCTTCTTTAGCTCTTAACGTACCAAACCAAGGAAACATTTGGCTTGCTGATATACTTAATACTTGGCCTCCAAGCCTTGTCTCGGGGCGCAATATGGGCACACCAAGGCCGACTAACGGATCTGGCAGCTGGCTGACCTGTGGCCCTTTCTGAAGGGCGGCTTCATATTCAAATTGTAGTGCTTTTAGTGCTGGATTTTGGCTGTAAGCTTTATGGAGCAAAGAATCCAGCGACTGGCTATTGGCATAAAAAGAAGATGCCATAAAGCATAGCAGTAGAATTGTATTTTTAGTTATCATGGTGAGTCGGTTGATCTTGATTAGAAAATTTTAATCGAGTCTCTTTCCAAAGGGCATAGAGTACCGGTACAGTAAACATCGTGATGACTTGTAGAGTCATTCCTCCGAAGGATGGAATGGCCATAGGCAGCATGATATCCGCACCTCGCCCTGTGGATGTCAGCACCGGCAGCAGTGCAAGTATCGTTGTCGCAGTCGTCATCATGGCTGGTTTGACTCTTCTTAATCCACCTTCCACGACAGCGTCTCTGACACCTTGGATTGTCGTCGGGGCATTTCTCTTAAAACTTTCTTTTAAGAATGTGGCAACTAAGACTCCGTCATCTGTAGCAATGCCAAATAGAGCTAAAAAACCAACCCATACGGCTACACTAAGATTGATTGACTGCATCTGAAAAAGCGTCCTCATATTAGTGCCAAATACATCAAAATCCATAAACCATGATTGGCTATATAACCAGATCATGATAAAGCCGCCTGAGAAAGCCACAAATACGCCTGAGAAAACCATCAATGAGGTAGTGATGGAGTTAAACTGAAAGTATAGGATTAGAAAAATCAATGCCAGCGCGATGGGTATGACGATCGATAATCTCTTATTTGCTCTAACTTGTTGTTCGTAATTTCCAGCGAATTTATAATTAATTCCAGCAGGTAAAATCAAATCTCCTTGCTCGATCTGCTCTTGTAAATAGAGCTGAGCATTATTGACTACTTCGGCCTCTGCATAACCTGACTCTTTATCAAATAGTACATATCCCACTAAGAATCCATCTTCACTTTTTATGGCTTGAGGACCTTGCTCATATCTGATGTCTACCAAATCTCCCAATGGAACCTGTAGCCCATTTGGCGCTGCAATTAATACCTTTTTCAATCTGCTCGGATTATCTCTCAGTTCTCTCGGGTATCGTAGGCGAATGTCATAGCGCTCCCGTCCCTCTACTGTAGAGGTCATGACCATACCTCCAATGGAGGCTTGTAATTGTTGTTGTACATCTAAGACAGATAATCCATAGCGACTTATTTTATCTCTGTCAATATCAAAAAGCATATATGGTTTGCCGACGATGCGCTCTGCAAACACAGCAGGTGCTTTAACCCCTGTTACTTTTTTCAAGTGCTTTTCTAACTCTAAGCCAAAAGCTTCAATTGATGCTTGGGTAGCCCCTTTCACCTTGATCCCCATGGGTGCCCTCATGCCTGTTTGTAACATAACTAAGCGCGTTTCTATCGGCTGTAATTTAGGTGCAGAAGTAACGCCTGGAATAGTGGAAGAAGCAACGATTTCATCCCATATATCATCTGGTGAATGAATGTGTTCTCGCCATTGTCTAAAATATGATCCATTGTCATCTGGCACCAGGTCCTTAAGCATAATTCCACCAGTGAGTGCCTCGCTGTATTCTATCGAGCCTCCTGTGGCCAAGATGAAGTTACCTTCGCTGGTTTGTTTAAAGCGTAAGCGATGTCCATCTTTATCAGTCATATATTCTGATTTATATAGAATGATATTTTCATACATTGACATAGGTGCAGGGTCTAATGCGCTTTCTACACGACCAGCTTTACCGACAACGGTTTCGACTTCAGGAATGGCAGTGACAGCCATGTCTAAGGCTCTGAGATTAGCCACATTCATTTGCATACCAGCATGCGGCATAGATGTGGGCATCAGAAGGAAAGAGCCTTCATTTAGGGCAGGCATAAATTCTTGGCCGATATTTTCTGCTATATGAATTCCGAAAAAGATTAGCCCACTGACCAGCAGTAAGAATAAAATTTTCACCTTAAGCAAAAAGCGTAAAATGCTTTCATAGAAATAGATGACGATATAAAAGCTTCCGATCAGTACGCCACTAATGATAGATACAAAGAGAAAATTAACTAAGACTGTCGTAGTCACACCCAGGGGCATCCAAATGGTGGCAAGAAGCCAAGCTAACACTAATGCATAAGCTATATTTCTAAAGATTTCAAAATAACTATGTAATCTTCCTCCTCGATATGACATAAGCCAATAACTGATGATCCCAGTGATCCCGACTAATAATCCGATCGTGCCTAAGAAAGGATAACGACCTGATAAAAGAGCTACGCTAAGGCCAATGAGAAGCAAATTATAAGCTCCAGAGGTCCACTTTGAGTTTGTCTTTATAGCGAATAATTGTGTCGCCAGTGGTGGCACTATCGTTATGGCAACAATGATGGATGACACAAGTGCGAACGACTTTGTAAATGCCAAAGGTCTGAACAATTTACCTTCTGCGGCAACCATCGTAAAGACAGGTAGAAAACTTACCACAGTGGTGGCGACTGCAGTCATCACTGCAGAGGCTACTTCAGTTGTAGCATTATATATAGTGACTGAAAGGGCTTGCTTTGGTGGTGCGGACTTCATATGAGTGACCATACTTTCTGTCAGTACGATGCCCATGTCCACCATCGTCCCTACAGCAATGGCGATCCCAGACAATGCGACGATATTAGCATCTACACCAAAGTACCGCATGGCTATAAAGCACATTAATACGGCTATCGGTAATGAACCAGCTACCAGCAGCGAAGACCGTAAGTTAAGCAGCATCAAAATGACGACGATAATGGTAATGAGAATTTCTAATCCCAATGCTTCTTCGAGCGTTCCGAGTGTTTCATTGATCAGGTCAGTACGGTCGTAAAAGGGTACGATAGTGACCTGTGACACTGTGCCGTCTGATAGTGTTTTAGTTGCTAACCCAGGAGCGATTTCTTCAATTTTACGTTTGACATTATTGATTACTTCTAAGGGGTTCGCTCCATACCTTGCGACCACGACTCCACCTACAGCTTCTGCTCCGGACTTATCTAACACGCCTCGCCTCGTAGCTGGGCCAAGATTCACTACGGCTATATCCTGTATCCGAATGGGAACATTGGCAGTGGCTTTGACGACTGTTTTCTCAATATCTTCTATCGATTTTACGTAGCCTAAGCCCCTCACAAAATATTCTGCAAGATTAATTTCTAAGGTTTGGGCACCAATATCAAGATTGCTTTCTTTGATCGCTTTCATCACCTGATTGAGGGTAATGTTATAAATCCTCATCTTCTCTGGATTGACGTCTATCTGATATTCTTGGACATGACCACCAATAGAAGCAACTTCAGATACACCTGAAGCAGAGGAAAGGCCAAACCTTACATAGAAGTCTTGTATCGATCGAAGCTCATGTAAATCCCAGCCGCCAGTAGGATTACCCTGCGGATCACGCCCCTCTAATGTGTACCAATATATTTGACCTAAAGCTGTCGCATCAGGGCCAAGCGCTGGCTGTACCTCAGTAGGTAAAAGATTAGCAGGTAGTGAATTTAGTTTTTCGAGGATCCTGCTTCTACTCCAATAGAATTCTACACTTTCGTCAAAAATGACATAGATGCTGGAGAAGCCAAACATAGAATTACTACGGATACTTTTCACTCCAGGAATGCCCAATAAAGAAGTGGTCAATGGATATGTGATCTGATCTTCCACATCTTGCGGCGACCTTCCCATCCATTTCGTATAAACGATTTGTTGGTTTTCTCCAATGTCTGGGATGGCATCCACTGCTACTGGATCTCTGGGTAAGAAGTCTATCTCAAAATCAAAAGGTGCAGTCACGACTCCCCAGCCAATAAATAGCAGTACCAATAGCCACGCGACAAGCTTATTTTCTATAAAAAATTTAATTGTACGATTTAACATGAGTCACTTTCATTCTTAGAATTTCACAAATAGAAATACACGCATACAGCCATTAAGCGGTATGAACTGCAATGAAAAATGAATGAATCAAATAAGGAAGGACTGATAGAGCACCTGAATGTCTCTATCGGGTAAAGGAGGGTGGTACTGCACGTACGACTGAACGTCAGTTGTCTCATTATAATTAAATATATAGATCGCTATTAGAGCAGCGACAAACTCAAATTTTACCTCTTGTATGGAGGCTATGTGTGGACTTGATGCATCTATATCTGAACTCTCAATAACGATACTTTCATTGTGACAACAATTGTCTTTCTCCGCGTTATCTACTTTGTCTGATGTCTTATGGCAGCTCTTTTTGGACTTATGGCAGGCACTGCTTACTCCTTTATCATGACAACTTTTAGTTGTTCCCACAAGGCTGATACCTCTAATGTTATCCTGACAATAATGTATGTCTAACGATAACCCTGTTGAAGACAGAAGCAAAAATACAGCCAATAAGATGGCTGTAATTCTATATGATAGAGAGTTTATCATTTGCTACAAAGATAGGAAAATTTTAAGATAACAGTATACTATTGAGCCTGACGTGTGTGTAACTAAATGCACTAAAAAGGATGCCAGCGGCATCAAATATTAGTAGCCTGGTAAAAAGTGCCAGGTAATTTGATAGCGCAATCTGAAATTTGGCGTCATTTTTTATAAAAATGATGACAAATTTAATCGGTGTAAGTGCAATCTGTTACACGCACGAGCCTGACCAATTCATAATTTATCAGAATAACATGACAGCCGCCATGAGCACCATGGATACATCTTCGATAATCGTGACAGTAGATATAGGCAGGTTAAAGACATCACCTAAACAAGCACATTTGATTTTTCGTTTATCTAACACACTTTGAATGACTCCAATGCTGCTCAGCCCCAAGACAACTATCGTCAGCCAGTTAGTGATGATCGGCGCAAAATTGATCAAGTAGGCGACACCTAAGCCTAACTCAATAAAGGGGTACAGATAAGCCCATGGCTTCCATCTCTTAGCTACGATATCATACATTCCATAACTTGACGCGAAACCTTCCAGATTGAGCAACTTAAAGAAAGAAAATACGATAAAGAAGCCCGCCATAAAATGGCGCATCCAGAGCTTTATACTGAAATCTGTCAGCGGATATTGAGATAAGATCGTGACTAATAAGATAAAACCTATGATAAGCAGTAAGGGCTTAAATGCGGCCAATGACTTATCAGATACTTCGTCTACAGAAGCACCGTCTACTACCTTATCTACGTTAGAAATTTTATATTTCCCTATTGCTTGCTGTAGATCTTGAATAGGCACTGCAGTATGTAGAGTGAGTGTTGCCTTCTTTTTGGCGAGCTGTACATCAGCAGACCTCACCTCCTTTAGTTTTTCTAATCCATCCTTCACAGAAGCAACGCAGTTACCACATGTCATTCCTTCAATTGCATATTCTTTGGTCATAACGATCTAATTTTGATTCAAAGATATGGGTAGCTATCCTGACTTGTTTTCATGATGAAGGATAATCCTTATATAATACTGGTTATAATTTATCCAGAGTGATTCGAGGTTTGTGAGGAAGCTTTCTAAAAACCGATGCTGACATTCCTGTCATTTTTTTGAATTGACCAGATAAATGAGATACGCTACTATATCCAAGAACATCAGCTATTTCAGATATAGTCATCTCATTATAAGATAGAAGTTCTTTCACCTTTTCGATTCTTTGGGTAATTAGAAACTGCTCTATCGTAATGCCCTCCTTGCGACTAAATGCCTTACTCAGCACAGAGTAGTCTTTATGCAGTAAAGCACTCAGTTCTTTTGATAAATTAATTGTTGTGTGCTGCTTACTATAATGTACTTTATTAATGATGAATGTTTTTATGTCATTGATCAATTTAGATTCTGCACTGCTTAATAATTCAAATCCTAAGGATTCAAGAGATGCGGCCAGCTTAGATTTTTGGTTATCCGAAAAGTTTCCCGACAGTTCTACAGTTCCTAATTCGACTCGCTGGTATGATATCCCTAATTCATCCAAGACGGATGTAACGCTGGCTACACAGCGAGGACAGACCATATTTTTTATTTGAAGTAACATCTCAATTGAGAACGAAATTCCATTCATGTGATTGCATTCTCCTTTTAAGTCAGTTAAATAAAACGACCGTTTTTCTTTACGCCTGCCACCAAGTATGTAAAAGTTAAAATTTCAAAATTCTTGGTTAAATAAACTCGTTAAATTAATCAAACTGGTTTTTTGATTTTCTTAACCAGTTTGCTTAACCTTACTGGAAATACTGAAACCATGAAAATCGGATATGCTAGGGTATCAACTAAAGAACAGAATCTGGATCGGCAAATCGATGCACTGCAGCAAGCAGGGTGTGAGAAAATATTCTCTGAGCAAATCTCAGGAGCTACCAAGGAACGTCCAGAGCTGAAAATGCTCTTGTGTCAGATTCGAGATGGTGATCAGCTCGTGATAGATAAACTTAGTCGGCTGGGAAAATCTCTGAAAGATCTGATCCAAATCGTCTCTGATCTGGAAGATCGAGGTGTGACCTTCATCTCTTTGAAAGATGCCATTGATACTTCCTCTGCTTCTGGCTACAGCCCATTCTTAACACGGAGGTTAAGATTCCCTCATTGAATGCACATTTAGTGCATTCACTACTTCGTAGTTTATTCGGTCTTACATCTTTGCATCACTCGCGGAGTTTGAGCGAGATTTGATCTCGGAGCGGACTAAGGCTGGCTTAGCGTCAGCTAAAGCCCGGGGTAGAATGGGTGGACGGCCAAAAGGGTTATCTGCAGAAACGAAGAAGACGGATATGGCCACTGAGATACTATACAGAAGGGTGATATTTCTGTCAAGGAGAATTTAAGGTGGAGAGAGGCGAAGTGTCACTATTCTATTTTTCTCAATTCCATCAGTACATAACTTTAGAATCTTTGCATTACAAGTCTTAACTCGACACATAAGCAAAAATCAATTCTGTAAATGCTCACCAATCATTGAGACGGAGGTCAAGTATGAACCCATGATATCTATTAGTGCTGTGACTGTTACATTACATTCATCTTATCTTCAGAATTATAATTCCGCTGCTCTTTTACTATCTAATTTCCAATAAAATATGGCATACAGTGCAGGAATAAAAATCAAGCTGGCGAATGTCCCGATAAATAATCCACCCATAACAGCATAGACCATGGGCAACTGTAATTCTACGCCTAAGCCAGATGAAAATAATAGTGGTGTCAAGGCAAGTAGGGTAGTCAGCGAAGTCATGATGATGGGCCGCAATCTTCTCTGACTGGAATATCGGATTGCCTCTGATAAGGATGAACCTGCTTTTCTCTTTTGATTGATCAATTCTACTTTGAGGATTGAGTCATTGATAACAATTCCAGCTGTGATGATGATCCCGACTAAGGAAACAAGATTCAGTGACTGATCGAAAAACCATAGGGTCAGGATGCTTCCAGCTATACTCACAGGCACATCTAATATGACGATGAATGGTTGGATAAAAGATTCAAATTGAGCAGCAAGGATTAAATACAAGAGGGCCAAAACCACAAGTAATATACGACTAAGGTCTGTAATGAGCTGGTCGTCAATAAAGTGTTGACCGGTGAATCGGTAACTTAACTGAGGTAATTTTTTCATCATAGATCTAATCTCATTGACTTTTTGTTGGTCATATTCACCCAATGGAAGACTGACTTTTTCACCAATGCGATCCGCCTCGATGACCTTGTAGCCTTCTATTTGTTCTACATTCACAAATGCAGAGAGTGGGATATTTTTCCCGTTTGAATTCTTGACATAAGTCTTTTTTAGCGCAGATCTGATCGTCTCATCCTTCTGATGGCCAATGTATATCGGAATATATTTTTCACTCGAGGTCAACTCAGTGGTATAGTATTCGTTAAAGAGGCTTCTCAGCTGATTTATGATATGATTTCTACTGACTCTATATGTCGCTGCTAATTGGTCATTGATGCTGAATGACATATATGCCGCAGAGGGAGGGATTGCTGCTGAGATTCCTTTATCAGATAATGTTGTAACGATATCGGAGATTTGATCGATATCTGGTAACTCTAATGACGATTGCTGGCTGATATTGAGGATTAGTTGCTCTTGATCCTGAGCGAATACTTGATCCACGATATTCTTAGCTGGACTGATACTGATGTTTACATCATGATAGTGATGGTCAAGATAGGCCTCTATTTTCTGCTTCACTTCATCGTAGCTATTTGGCTTAATGCGGTATATGATACTCGCTTCATTGATGTTCTGAGTCGCTGTACTGAGCTGATATTGCAGCTCACCATATGATACACTTGATATGATGCTGTCTTGCATCAGCTCCGTATTGAGCAACTTGATGCGTCTTTTATTCTCTTGTAAAGATATCTGTTCGTTCCAGTCAATGCTCAGCGATACAGATCTGATCGTCATCTCTGGAAAAGTCTGTGTCTTTAATGATGGAATCAAGACAGCAGTCAGAGCAATAAAAGCAAAAAATAGCAAAATGAAAATCCATCGCCATCTGATGATGAAGTCCATCAGACGATGATGCGTCTTATGCGAAGCGGTGGCTCTTTCTGGCTTCGGCTTAATGAATGTATAGACTAAAACAGGGATGATGAAATAAGAAACAAGCAATGAACTCAGCAAAGCAATGGTGACAGAAAAAGCTTGGTCATAGAATAGACTGCCTGCTAATCCACTCAGTAAGATCAAGGGCAAAAATACAGAGCAAGTAGTCAGCGCAGAGCTGATCAAAGGCCTGATCACTTCATTAGATCCTAACACAACAGCATCATCTGGCTTATGCTGTAGCTGAAACTGTCTGATATTTTCGATAGTGATGATCGCATTATCAATCATCAGACCAATGCCCAAGATCAAGCCTGAGAGCGAGATCACATTAATGCTGATGTCAAAGATGTAGAAGAAGAGTAGACTGATCAGGAGACTGACGGGTACGACAACTGCAATCATCAATGCCAGTCTCCACTCTCTAAAAAAGAAGAACATGATGATCACTGAAAAGAGCATACCGTATAGAAGAGAAGACTGAAGACTTTCGAAGGAAGCCTTCAAAATCGATGATTGGTCATCCACTATATGAAAAGAGACTAATGGATAGTCTTGCTCGAATTCTTCCAAGAGCAGATCCATGTTGTCTTTTAAGCTGAAGTTATTCGCATCAGCCTGCTTCCTGATAGTCATAGATATGCCATCCTGATTCTCGTACAGGTATGCCCCTCTCTGGCGATATGGTAGGGTCTGTACTAAAGCAAGCGCTTTCAGCGGATAGCGCTGATCATTTGCTGAGATAATGATATTCTCCACATCTTGGATGGTCGTCAACTTTGAGGAGAGCCTGACATTATACTCATATGAGCCATCTTTTAAGATGACATTGCCCAACTCTACATTGGCACCTTGAATGGCAGCAGCTAGAAGATCGATATCTATACCCAGCCCTTGGAGCAATGCTTGATCAGGACTGACTAATATCTGGGCTTCAGCATAACCATGCATATCGACGAAAGCAATCTCATCCAGTTGCTCTAATCTGCGGCTGATGGTATTTTCGCAAAATGTGCTGAGTTCAAGTGGCGTAATTAAAGAGGTGTCCCGAGGAATCACCGCGATCTGATAGACAGGGAGATCTGACACGGTAGTCTTAATGATCCTGGGGCGTTTTAGGTCTCTTGGAAGTAAGTACATCAGCTGGTCAATTTTTTCATTGACTTCTATGAAGGATAGATTGATGTCCTTACCATAAGCGAGACTGATGTCAATGGTAGCCGATCCATTTCTGGACTGACTATTGATGTTTTTGAGTCCAGTCAACTGTAGTAGCTGATTTCTGATCGGTCTGACAATGGTATTCTCCATACTGCGGGCATCCAGATCATCAGCGTCTATCTGGATGACCATTCTGGGGATGTCGATATCGGGAAGCATAGAGATAGGCACATCTCTGACGAATACTACAGAGAGTATCAGCACTGCTAAGAGAGACATGAATACGGCGATTGGTCTATGGATGAGATACTGCAGCATTATTCTGACTCAAGGCTATCTGCGACACTGACACTGGCATCGTGATCTAAATTGAGATTGCCCTTGATGATCACTCGATCCCCATTTTCTATACCTTTTGAAATTGCAATCTCCGTATCATTTTCTTCAGCGATGGTGACATATTTCCATTTGGCTCTTTGCTCCTGCTCGTCATAGATGAATACCACATCCTTACCCGATCGTTTTACCAGTGCTTCTTTCGGGACGACAATCACGTCAGGGATGGATTTTTCTAATACGACTATGATATTCATGTTTTCAAAGAATCGATAGCGATGCGTACTTAGCTTGGCTCGGATCTCTACTAATCCATTATCATTGACCACAGGATTGATGACATCTACTTTTGCCTTGACCACCTTAGATGGGTCATTAATGGGATGTATACTTATGGATTGTCCCTTCTTCATCTGCAGTGCCAGATCTTCTATGGCTAAAAACCTGGCTTCATAACTCGACGGGTCAATGATTGTGCATATCTCTTGTCCGGGACTGATCAGTTCATATTGATTGACTTTTACACCAGCGACTATCCCAGATATTGGTGCAGTCAGTCTCATGCGTCTCAATAAAAATTCTGTGTAAACTATGGCCTGTTGAGCCTTATCATAGCCCGATACGGTGTGTATGATCTTAAGCTTCTCAGGTGGAACAGACTGATCATCATCTGCCTCACCTCCGTCCATGACCAATCGTTCACGCTTTTTGAATACAGCATCATCAAGGTCTAACAGATTCTGAGTCAGCTGGTAGGTTAACTCCTGATCATCAAGACCGATCATCAATGATCCATGAGTGATCTCTTGGCCATCTATAATATTAAGATCTTTAATCACGCCACTTATTTCTGATGAGATAAGCGTTTTAGTTCTGGCTTTAATGTTACCTTGTAGAAATACCTTAGAAGTAAAATTATTCTTTTCTGCAGTGATGTAGGTAATCTCAGTATTAGCACGCTTGATTGGATTACTTTGATTAAACAACAAAGCTTCATCATCAAGACCTTCTTTCTTGGACGAAGTCTGGTCACAAGCAGTTAATAATATAAATGCAAGCAGATATAGAATATGTTTCATAAAGCAATTAGATCCGTCCCAAAGTAAGTAAAGATGCGCAGATTTTAATCCTCAAGGAATTATATTAATGTTCTTACAAAATCAATATTAAAAAATAATTTCATAATTATTTTTTAAACTCATATTTAATTATTTATATTTACAATAACAAGATTTACATTATGGGTGAACCATACTTTACGTTCCCCTCTTAAATTATGGATATGAATGAGAATTAATCAATAGGTATATTTGATTATAATGGTGATTTAATTTGCTTATTAAATCAAGAAGGAATAAATCAATATAATGACTTAAATATTGAGGAAGGTTATTTGCTATATGCTAAGAATAAAAGTAAACTTGACTTGTCAAGAATAAAAGAATGTCAACCTATAGAAGATAAAAATATTACAATTAACTCTGATATGATAGAAGGCTTCAACCAAAATATATTAGTAGCTAGAAACGATCATTACTTAATTATGGATACTGTGAACAGTAGGATATATATTAGACATGCTGATGATCTAAACAAACCCTAACTCAGAAGTTTTCAACTTCTAAAATACGATTGAAACTCAAAATTTATGATATATAGCTCCTTAAAAAGAATTATATTATGAATCAAATTACTACACCACTTACCATAATTTTAAACAAAAGTATATTATTATGAAAATTTTAAAAATCTTATCTCCATTTGCTTTAATATTATTATTCTCACTACAACTAAAGTCTCAGGTAATATGGCATCACAGAATGGTATCACAGTCGTGTGAAATTACCGCTACTAATACTTGTGGTGATTCAATTTGTCTTCCAGGCAAAGAAATTGTGTGCCGGTTAGCAATTTCAATGTTTGTCATGTGTAGACCCAAATTATGTACTGTCAATGGAAGAGCTTTAAAATAAATTATTTACTAAAAAATATCAAATGAAAAATATATTAGCGACCTTTTTATTTCTGTTTTTATTATCCACGTCATTTGGACAAACACGCTATTTTAGCAAAAGTGTGACATCTTCCTGTGAGGTATCAGTCACAGATTGTTATGGTGTTACACATTGTGCAGTAGGAAAAGTAGTTACTTGTGAAAGATCTTTCACAATAAAATCTTGCAAACCAAAAGCTTGTTCAGTAGTATTTTCATAGATGAATAACCTCTGCTCTTATTATTTAATTGGATTTCTACTTTTATTTATATTAACTAATTGTTCTTTTGATAATAATAGCAATGATGATTCAACTTATGAAAACTTTAAAAATCAAACATCTGTAGATGTTTCAGATCGTTCAATATTAACCAATGTTCAACTATCAAAGTATTTAAATCTAAGTGAAATTGTTGTTCTAGATAAATCCGAATTTATTACATCACCAAAAAAAGTTTTAGCGACTCAAAATTACATTTTTTTATTAGATAAGAAGTTTTCGAATAAATTCATTGCATACGATAGGAAGGGAAATAAACTCTGGAGCATTGAAGTGCCTTATGTTCAAAACATAAGAATAGAAAGCATAGATGATTTTGATTATAGAATGGATTCGGGAGAGATTATTTTATGGGATAATTATTTACAAAAGTTAATTAAGTTTGATTTAAATGGCAATTTTATAAATGAAACAGAAGTAAATATGTTGGGTTCTAGAATTGCAGTAAAAGACTCTAACAGCGTAATTTTCTTCACAAATGTATTTTTGCCTGAATTAAATGAGTGTTGCATTTATGCAGAAGTAGATATTAAGCAAGGTGGTATTAAATCCCAAATTATGAGAATTCATCCTGTAGAACAAAACGTTTCACTAAGTTCTAGGATACCATTATTCAAAGATATTTACACTGATAAAATCTATTTTTCTTTTCCTACAAGAAATAAACTATTTGTTTACGCGAACAGTGACCTTATATCATACACTCTTTCTGGTTTTTCTGATGTTTCAGATGAATCAGCCTCCAATAATACTGGTGAGGATTTGGTTGACTACTTTCTTTTCAATAAAGAAAAATTTTCTAACATAGAAAATTTATTTGAGCGGAACAATAAATTTTATTTCACTGCATATTCACCATTTGAAAAAAGGTTTGTCAATTTTAATTATGACATAAATTCTGGCAAGCTCGAACAAGTAAAATTGGATGACGATCTATTTTGTGGTTCTTTTAGTTCATCTTTTAAAGGTGTAAGTTTAACAGGTGAAATAATTCATCAAGTTCTGCCTGAATATTTGCAATCAATGTATGATACTAACTCATGCCCTAAAGTTACCCAAGAAATGTTAGAATCTAATAATCCTATTTTGATTTTCGTTAATTATTAATATTTTGAAGTTAAATTTAATTGTTAGCCTATTATTACTTTTTAGTTGTAAGCAAAATTCAAGCGATGGTAATGTTTCTAAGCAAGATATTTATAAGTATCATTTTCAAGATTTAGAACATATTTACAGTATTTCATCTATAATTAAAGATTATACTATTTGTTTTGATTCTACTCAAGTTAATACTAATATGCTTAGTATTATGATTCCAAATACTGCATGTAGTGTTTGTCAAATTAACTTATCATCAATGACTAATAAATTAGATGATTTCAATATCAAATATCAAGTTCTATATGATTATGCTGACTATGATTTGCACAGTTTTTTCAACAACATTATTAATATTGAAACTGTAGATGTTTGTGACGATTTATTAAATGTACAAAAACATTATTCACATCCTTTATTTTTATATTTCTTTTCAAGTGACAAGGAAGACAGAATATTTATTCCAAGACTTGGATTTGATGATTATTTAGATCTTTACTTAGAAAGTATATTGGAAGATATCTAATATTCAATCTTATTTGAGCTAACTTTATGTTTTTAGTTTTATACGTGTTAAAGAATTACTTCAGCATAGCCTTACCCGATCTCTGAAGTTTGCAATTTCAGAGAAATACGAGTGGACCTCAAATTCCATGATTTATATCCAGTCTTCTTGACAATTAAATATTTAGTAACAGATACTGAAAGATATAGTACATGTATTCGGTAAAAAATGCGCCACTCTCTGCAAAAAAAATACTCTATCTTAGCAAGTGTCAATGAACCGATTCAGTATCGTCTTATTAGCTTGCACTGCTTGTATCATCGGTGTATTATTAGTGCAATACATCCCGCTCAATCTTAACCCAGCTCACAGCTATCCATCTCTCTCCATTCGCACATCATACCCTAATGCCAGTCCAGGAGAAATAGAGCGCACCATAACCAAACCATTAGAAGCAGCAATTGCACTAATCAGGGGCATTGAGAAGATCAGCTCCATCAGCTCCAGAGGCCAGTCAGAGATCATGGTAGCTCTGTCAGATGCAGATGATATCGAGATGATCAGATTCGAGCTATCGACTAAGATCCGACAGCTGTATCCGACACTGCCTCCAGTGGTCAGGTATCCACAGATCAGCATGAATCAGCCTGATGATTCCCAAGCGAGTCGACCTATTTTAATCTATAGCTTATATGCTGCAGACAGCCGAGAGGTCATCTATGATTATGCGCTTAATGTCATCGCACCATCCTTAAGCGGATCGGATGGTCTGCTTAGTATAGAGGCATCTGGTGGTAGTCTAGCGGAATGGAAAATCGCTTACGACAGTGATAGACTATCTCAATACAGGATAGAGCCTGAAGCCATCAGTGAAAGGATCAGCGGATCACTTCATCATAGTGCATTAGGATCGTCCTATGATGATCCTTATAGCTATTACGGTGTCTTATCAGCAGAAGACATGCGAGATCTACCCAACTCAATCATAGATACTTTGCCTCAGGTCAGTGGAGTCATCAAACTGTCTGATGTAGCTAAGATATCTAAGGGCGAGACTGAAGCTACATCTCTTTACAGGGTGAATGGCCAAGAGAACATCAGGCTGAGCTTTATCCCGGAATCAACTGCGAATCATCTTGTCCTTGCCAAAGATCTAAAGACTAAGATTCAAGCATTAGAATTATCAGAAGGTTATGAGCTTCTGAAAGAATATGATAGTACAGAATACATCCAAGAAGAGCTGGATAAGATTAAGACAAGATCTATCTGGTCGCTATCACTCTTATTATTATTTGTCTTGATCGTTTATCGCAGGGCCAAGCACTTACTGCTCATCTTACTGGGATTATTGGTGAATCTTGGTATATCATTTATATTCTATTATCTCCTGGAGGTACAGCTTAATCTGTATGCCTTAGCTGCGATTACCGTATCATTTGGGATCATCATTGACAATCTGATCGTGGTGATCCATCACTATACGAAGCATCATAATCTGACAGTGGCTCCATCATTGGTATCCGCTACCCTGACGACCATAGCATCGATGATCGTCATTTGGTTTTTACCAGAAGAATGGCAGTGGAATCTCATCGACTTCGCCAAAGTGATCGCCATTAACTTAGCTGTCTCTTTAGGTGTTGCCATAGTATTCATACCAGCTATGATTACCCTGTTAGACTATCGTAGTCCTCCAAAATCTCAGCAAGCACATAAAGTCAGTCAATGTTTTTACACGTATTATAGAAAAGTACTTAGACTACTGAGGAGATACAGAAAGAGCTTTTACTTGTGTACCATCTTATTCTTTGGAATGCCAGTCTTTCTCTTGCCTACACAAGTCAAAGATCTGGACTGGTATAATCAAACCCTGGGCAATGAATGGTACGTAGAGCATATCAGACCACATGTTAATAAATACTTAGGTGGCTCACTTAGGCTGTTCCTATACTATGTGTATGAGGGCAGTTCATTCCGCCAAAATGAAGAGACTAAGCTGTACGTCAATGCCAGTCTTCCACTTGGGTCTACATTAGAACAAATGGACGAACTCATCGCGAGAGTCGAGAGCTATTTAGCTAATTATAAAGACAACGTAAAGAACTACCTCACCAGAATCAATGGACCCCAGAGAGCTTCGATAGAAATCAACTTCAGAAATGATGCTGATGCTTCATTCCCATTTATATTAAAAAATCGGCTGCAATCATTCGCGGTAGATCAGGGTGGAGTAGAGTGGAGTATCTATGGCGTCGGTAAGGGCTTCAGCAATGCATCTGGATCAATGCCCCCTCGATATCGACTCATGATGAAGGGCTATAATCAAGATCAACTACAAAGTATAGCTGAAGAATTCGCAACTATCCTGACTAAACATCCGAGAATCAAAGAAGTAGATACACAAGCATCCATTAATTGGTGGGAAAAAGATGTAGAAGAATTTAATCTACGTATCGATCAAGCATTATTGAATACAAATGGAATGAGTATGACCGATCTACCGTCTATGATGGCGAGCTTTAATCAAGATGTCAATTATATCGGCTCTACAACTGATAACCAACCGATCAATGTCGTTGACGCACAGCAATCCAGAAATGATCTTTGGAAATTAAAAAATACATATATCCAGAGAGATACGACCCCAGTCTTATTTTCGTCATTCGCAGAGATCAACAAAGTAAAGGCTCAAGCATCCATCCATAAAGAAGACCAACAATACTTACAGCAGCTGGAATGGGAATACACTGGCTCTTCCAGATTTGGTCAAAAGTATTTAGATGAATGCCTAGAAGGCTTCCAGCCATCGTTACCATTGGGCTACAGCATAGATCAAAAGACCTATCGTTTTGGTGGAGAAAAGGCAAAAAAGCAATATCAATTACTTCTGCTGATCATCGGACTTATCTTTCTCATCAGCAGTGTACACTTTGAGTCTCTAAAAATGGGCTTGAGTGTCATTAGCCTGATACCAATTTCCTTCATTGGTATATTTCTGACTTTCTATTGGTTTGACTTTCCATTTGACCAAGGTGGCTACACTTCGTTTATCTTAGTGAGCGGCATCGTGGTCAATGGCTTGCTACTCATACTATCTGATTATAAAAAATTAGTAAATATACATCCTGAAAAATCTGCAATAGATGTCTACATTATGGCTTATTCTGGAAAGATAACACCGATACTGCTAACCATCATCTCCACAGTCTTAGGCTTGATTCCATTTACCATACACGGGGCCCAAGAAGTCTTTTGGTTTTCTCTTGCAGTTGGCACGATTGGTGGATTAGTTTTCTCCTTGGTCGTCATTACATTGATAACGCCAATGACAATAGGTTAGTAATTTCGTCAAAATTAGCAATCATCATCTCATAAAATCTTCTGAAACGTTATCTTGTTTTCATCAAATTCTTTGTTTAATGGACTGTTAATTGATAAATAAAAACCATCACTTAGCACCAAATACTGGTTTATGTTATAATATTTAGAGGTAAGTAGAAATTCTCCAATAAATTGTAGATCCTTGCTAAACTGTTGAATTGATATTGCCTGTGGAAATTTAGCATTATCTACAATTGATATATCATCAATAGCATCATCAGAACCAATACGAATTAATCTATAAAAGCATTTCCTATAATCGTCATATATAATACTCTTATATAAATCAGATTTCTGGTAGAATTCATAGGGTCCAGATTTGAAAGGATCCAAAATATTTGATACGTTATTACTGGCACCGTTATGGCTCGCTATGACTTTCATATTAGCTGTAGAGTATAAAGTAGGTACGCATGAAAAGCCCCACACCAATTTATCCCCGTCATAACATGAACTCATAGTAGTCATACCCATTTGTTGGACTAAATTATCAAAAAATGTATCATCTAATCCTATTGGTAAATATTCTGGAGTATCATTAGAGAGTCTGATAAATAACTTACTTTTAATTATCTCTTCCTGTGACAATAATGCTCCTTTATTGCTTCTTATAATTGGCTCCTGAGGTATAATAGTAGTACCATCTATAGAATAAATATCATTTGCCATATTAGAATTTATAGCAGAAGGTCTTGAATAATTTATTCTTGACTCAGTGATGGAATAATACATTCTTTTTATGACTTTCCCATTAGTATCTACTTCTTTCAATACATCACCTAAATCTGAGATAATTACATTGCCATTCTCACTAATTGTAAATCCTTGAAATGCATCAATAGCATCAGGTCCTGAACGATTGAATCTTATTCTTTCGTCAATCACATCATTGTATAAGTCAAATACAATAACCTCATCATTGTCTCTATTCTCGTAATACAGATAGGTATTACCATCTATTCTTCTTAAACGGTTAGTATAATTAAACGGAGATATAGTCGAATCTATAGTTAATGTTAGAAATATTGGTTCTTGAGGAAAGTATTCATCTCCTTTGATATTACAACAAAGGCAAAAAACATAAATTAATGTAATTATAAGATAGTGAACACGCACAATAAGAACTAAAAGGTTAATAAATAATGATGGTTAAAAATATTACTGAGTTATAGTGGCACATACCCAAACATGACCTGTACAAGTTTCGCCAGCCCAAGTAGACCAGTAATCCATATCCTCTAATGTAGTTTGACTGGTACTAGTATGTTGAAACGAACAAATGAATGATAAACAAATAATAAAATAAGAAATACTTTTAAATATTTTAATTTTCTTCATAGTAATGGATTTAATAAAGTAATTATTTACGTGTTCACACCGATTAAGGATAATTCCCCTTATTCTGCACCTGCAAAGTAATGTATCAAACTCTAAATAAACTGGAGTGACTGTCTTTTCAGAAGAAACTATTGATATTAACGCCTTCATTACATTTGAACACAATACATATTTGTTACCAAGTCTATCTTTGACAGTTTTCATCACAATGACGATATTGACTATTGAATTTAAAGTACGTAAGTTATCTAAACAAATATTGCTAAAAACAGCATGCCAATTTAACATAAGATAAATTATAGGCAAATTATATATTGCTGATTTTCAGCGTTTTATAAGTACTTCTGCCAACATCATCTATCGAAGCATCAGACTAAAATCTATGATATATATATAACAAAAACCCGTGGATTTGGTTAGCTATCTGCTTCTGTGTTTTCCAATATAACATTGAAGAT
>CALFUK010000123.1 GCA_937929945.1 uncultured Saprospiraceae bacterium | reverse complement strand
CCTCCCGCTTGCATGAATTCTAAGTATTCACCCCGAGTCACTAAGGCGCTGGATAGCTGATAAGCTTCGAGATGTACTCGATGCCTGCCGTGCTCATTGTCATAAGAGAAGCCTGGCCCAGCGTGCCCGATCTCATAGATGCCTGCATTCATGCTGATCCACGCTGCTTCAGACTTCGTGTATGATGGATCGAAATCCTTGTTATACACTGGATAAGTCGGATTGCATGAGAATGTGTATTTCAAATCTGTAAGCAATAACTCCTGATGCTGCTGCTCATGATTGATACCCAGCGTCACCAGAGATGCCAGCTCCCCACTTACTTGCTCATCCATTAGTGCCTCCATATGGCGATCTACGTAGTCTCTGTATTCTCGGACGCGGCTGACGGATGGTCGCGTGATGAGTCCCCGCTGCCCGCGCTCTATGCGCTGCCCCAATGTATTGTAGTAGCTGTTGAAAAGGTAATTATACGATAGATCAAAGACTTGGTATGCTGAATCATACTTCATCAAGATCAGCTGCTCAAAAAACCAAGTGGTATGCGCTATGTGCCACTTCACGGGACTGGCGAACACAGCAGACTGAGGCACCATATCTTCTGGACTCAGGTCGCTGATGAGTGACATGGTATAATCTCTGACTTCTCTGTACTTATCCCTCACCAGTTGGTTCGGCAGGACATTAGTGTTATTCGTATTTATCATCTCTGGGAGCATAACGATAAATGAGCTTTCTCTTGTATAATCTTCCCCGCCTACAGTCCAATACCACGAGATATCTGAAAGTATTCAGCTTTATTCTCAGGTCCCCAATCTGATTAAGCTATTGATCAAAAGCACAAATCATAATGAATACACGCTGATCATTGATGACCTCACGGCACTGACCCCATCAGGCGTGACGGCTCTTGACAAGCTTAGAAATCACTTCCACATCATCGCAGCGGCGTCAGATCAAAATGACACACTCCAGCTTTCTGAGCAATTTTCAGAACATATGCAAAAAGGACTTTTACTCGCTCTCTGCTTATCTATCACTGCGCATGTACACGCGCAAAACATCACCCTTCCCGACATCCTCTCACTGGAAGCGTCGCTGACTCGCTTCCACGAGATCGAGAGAGCCGCCCAGCTCAAAGCCTTTGATCAGACCAAGTCCGCAGACTGGAAAGACCTCCTCCCTTCTGTCGGCGTGGCTTATACGCCATCCGGAGCACCTCGCCCAGCTGCCAGCTGGTCGCCCCTCCAGATCCTCGACCGGAAGGAGAAAGAACGCAAGCGCAAGCTGGATCGGCAGTCGCTCATCCTGAATTTTGAAATACTGCTCACAGATCGCCTCTATAAGCTCAGGCAGCTCTATCACGACTACCAGATCGACCAGCAGGCGCTGATCACGACCATGGAGACCATCGAGATTGATGAAAAGCTATTCGCCATCACAGAGCAGAAGTACCAGGAGAACATCATCAAGCCATCTGAATACCTTACGTCTAAGAAGTCCATGCTGCAGACAAGATCTGCGGTACAAGCGGCGAAGCAAGAACTATACAATAAGAAGAATGAGATTCTTTATGTGGCTAAGTGGGAGTAGTTTAAATTTTATTGTAATTAAAGTATATGTACTGCTTATACCGTTAATTTATGGTTAATGCCTATCACAGATTATTGACCATAAAGCCATTATTAATATCTCTTTATTAAAAAATCACTATGAAACAAGTCCTGTTAATTACATTTTTAAGCTTTTTTACTTCGGTACTTATTGGACAAGTAAGCACCAAGGATCTCGGTAAGTTCCTAAAAGAAAATCCTGAATTACAATACTCCATTGATAAACTTCATATTGAAAAGGCTTCTAACGGAGAATTTAATGTTTATCACAAAAAGTATGTCTTTGATGGTAAAACTAAAGTGAAAACATATACCGATAAAGCACATTTACTATACATACTGACTCCAATTATGCATAACATAGGAAGAAGTAATATTGATGTGAAGTATGTTTTCAAAGGTGAGTTTGGCACTCAAATAGTTGGAGAAGAAGCAGAAATAATATAACTAAGTACAGTGTATCCGTCCGAGCAACCCCATCTTCCATAGCATGGATTGATATGCGATTTTTGTTATCAAAAACATGAAGATGCGCATCAACTATCAAGAATTTGCCGAAGCCTATGTCAATAGCGGCCTTAGCAGAAAAGCCTTTGGACAGCAGCAAGGCATGTCAGCTAATATGGTCAGCTATTATTTAAAGCGCTCTCAGCAATCAGTCAAAACGGCATCCAGGCCTTCATTCAAAGAAATACAAATCATATCACCTGAGCCTGAGCAATCCAAATGTATCAAAATCCTCACTGCTGACGGTGTGCGTATAGAAATACCCATGTGAATGTTTGCACTGACCGAACATCACCGCTTCTTTATTTATCAGGGCGTAGCTGATATGCGCAAAGGCTTTGACGGACTCAGTGGACTGGTCAGATCAGACATGGCTGCCAATCCCTTAGACGGCAGTGTGTATCTATTTATCAATCGGCGCAGAGATAGACTCAAGCTACTCGTCTGGTCTCAAGGCGGATTTGTACTCTACTACAAACGCTTGGAGGTGGGCACTTATGAACTACCCGATTTCAATGATGATGGCATGAAGCAAAGCCTTCACTGGGAGACATTAGTGCTCATGGTCAGAGGCATCAAACTCAAAAAAATAATACGAAAAAAAAGACTACAAAAACACTAGACGATAAGAGCCATTCGTTTTATTATCATAGTGAGCAAAGACGAACAAATAGCAGACCTCAAGCAAAAGAATGAAGCATTAAAATTCGAGCTTGCGAAGTTGAGAAAGCTCATATATGCCGCTAAGTCAGAACGATTTCACTCATCAGACATACCACAAGAGCAGCTTAGCATGTTTGCGACCGATGAGCCAGTACATCCACCAGCAGAGGAGCCCACAGAGAAAATCAGCTACACTCGTAAGAAAGCTAAGCCACATCAGGGGCGAAATGAACTGCCCAGTCATTTACCTGTCCGAGAGATCATCATTGAGCCAGAGGTAGACACCACCGATATGGTCAAAATAGGAGAAGAAGTCACAGAGACATTGGACTATACTCCAGCTTCCTTAATTAAGATAAGAAGGATCAGACCTAAGTACGTCAAGAAAAACCCTGATCCGACGGATGATGAATCTCCAGTGGTGATCGCAGCTCTACCACAGCGACCGATTAATAAATCCATAGCTGAATCTGCCTTACTCGCCTATATATTCATCTGTAAGTTTGTAGATCACCTGCCCTTTTATCGTCAGATCCAGATGTTCAAAAGAGATTTTGGATGGGAGCCATCCAAGAGTACGGTAAATGATTGGTTCATTGCCGTATGTACGTTGATAGAACCACTATACGAAGCGCTGAAAGCAGAAATCTTAAAAAGTAATTATCTGCATGGAGATGAATCACCGATCAAAGTGCAAGACAAACAAAAAAAGAGAAAAACACATTTAGGGTATCAGTGGGTCTATGTGAGTCCAGAGGCTAAGTTAGTGCTGTTCGACTACCATCGGAGCCGGAGTGTGAAAGCACCCAAAGAATTGTTGAGTGATTATCAGGGCTACCTGCAAGTAGACGGCTATAAGGTATATGACAAAATAGAAAGACTCAAACCAGAGATCCGCTTGGTTGCCTGCTGGGTGCATGTGCGGCGTAAGTATTATGAAGCCAGAGACAATGATGTAGATCGAAGCCGCTATGCGCTGACTATATTCAAAGCCATATACCAACACGAAGCTCATTGCAGAGATAGCGAGTATACCGCTGAGCAGCGCAAGGCTTACCGCATGAAGCACGTGAAGCCACTCATGAATCAATTAAAAGCGTGGATAGACACAGAATCCCATCAGGTATTGCCAAAAAGCCCCATCGGCAAGGCGATGAGCTATACCTTGAGGCAATGGGGTAAATTAATCCGAGTCTTAGAAGATGGTAAATTAGAATTAGACAACAATCCAGTGGAAAACAAAATCAGACCCCTGGCACTCGGCCGTAAGAATTATCTATTTGCTGGTTCTCACCCAGGAGCGCAGCGCATAGCTATGATGTACTCCTTCATTGCGTCATGCAAGATGAATGAAGTCAACCCAAGAGAATGGCTGACCTACGTCATCGATCACATCAACGAGACTAAGATGACCGAAATCAGCACTCTATTGCCGAGTCACTATAAAAAGCTGACTAATGCTGTGACGTAGTTGCTCGGACGGATACTCTTCTGTAGCTCAGCGATCTCTGATGAGCTCACCGATCTCAGCCCGTGCAAAAAATCATCACGCATCAACACATCACCGCAACAAAATCTCATAACTCATAACTTAAGAACTCATAACTCTCCTTTCTTCTCTCTCAATAATATCTACCTTTATCCTCGACATCACCTACGACCTTGAAACTCGAAAAACGCCATCGCTTCACGACAGACATCAGCCACATCGAGCTGCCAGAGCGCTTTAACTTTCCGTTCTACTACGAGCCGCATGAGCTTAGTCTGATCGCGGCGCAAGAGCTTCAGGGCTACCTCATACGGCAGCAGGACTTTGAGCATGACTTTGGCCTGGAAGAGGCAGGCGGCGAAGGCATTGGTAAAATGTTTGGTGTCTTAGTGGTGCAGGAAGCAGGAGGAGAACTGGGCTATCTAGCAGCTTACTCTGGCAAGTTGGCAGGGACGAATGATCACCAGTACTTTGTGCCGACCATCTTTGACATGCTGGTCACGGACAGCTTTTATAAGCAAGAGGAGGCGGTGATCAATGAGATCAATCAGGCCATCGCTGCTACAGAAGTGGATGCCGGATACCAAGAACGCGCAGTAGCGTATCAGCAGCTGCAGCGAGATGCGACTCTAAGCATCCAAGAGGAGAAGCAGACAGTGAAGGATGGGAAGAAGGCGCGGAAGCAACGACGAAAAACAGCGGAGGAACAGATGTCGGCCGAAGATTATGCGTTGCTGCAAGAAGGGCTGAAGGAGGAGAGCCTCAAGGAGCACTTTTGTCTCCGTGAAATCGAGAGTTACTGGGAGCAGCGGCTGGCACCGCTGCGGGCTCAGGTGGAGGCCAGCGAGGCTGAGCTGCAGCGACTGCGGCAATCCAGAAAAGAAAAATCTGCTGCACTACAGCAGAGGCTCTTTGCTCAATACCGGTTTCTGAACAGCAGAGGAGAAAACAAAGGGCTGGATGACATCTTCATCAAGGAGCGAGGCATCACACCGCCGGCGGGCGCTGGAGAGTGTGCTGCACCTAAGCTACTGCAGTATGCCTTCGAGCATGGGCTGCAGCCCATTGCCATGGCAGAGTTTTGGTGGGGTAGGGCATCCTCTGAGCAGATCAGAAAGCCAGGTCACTTCTACCCATCCTGCCGTAGTAAGTGTGAGCCCATCCTGGGGCATATGCTGGAGGGTATGGATGTGGACGAGAATCCCATGCTGACGAATCCCGCCATCGGCAAGACGCTCGACTATCTTTATGAGGATGAGCACTTAGTGGTGATCAATAAGCCCGCAGAATTCTTGTCTGTGCCTGGAAAAACCATCACAGACTCCGTGCATGAGCGTGTCAGGCAGCTATATCCTAATGCGACGGGTCCCCTCATCGTACATCGGCTGGACATGTCCACCTCGGGTATTATGCTCATCGCTAAGACCAAGCCCGTCCACCGATCCCTGCAAAACCAGTTCATCAGACGCAAGGTGCAGAAGCGCTATGTTGCCTTACTGGATGGTGTGGTGAAGGCTGATGCTGGTACGATCGACCTGCCGCTCCGCGTCGATCTGGACAATCGTCCTTTTCAGATGGTGTGCTCCGACCATGGTAAGGCAGCTACCACAGAGTGGGTCGTCGTCAACAGGACTACGAGCCAGACCAGAGTCCACTTCCATCCTGTCACGGGCAGGACACACCAGCTCCGAGTTCACGCTGCCCACCCATTGGGCTTGAATCATCCCATCACAGGGGATGATCTCTATGGCCGTCGCGCTGACCGGCTCTACCTGCATGCCGAGCGTCTGAGCTTCTGGCACCCCGTGCTGAAGGAGATGATGACGGTGGAGGCGCCAGCTCCGTTTTGATTTTGGATGAGGGCATACTTTATTTGGCTCTACGTTGATGTGTGTCTATCATTATGAATAATGGACCATGATGAGGCAAACAGATGTAAAGCCTATATAAATGCTCTGCTATTTATTTTTAGATTATCGTGATAACCTGAATTGTACCAAATGAAACGTCTAGAACGTAGACTTCATTCATATATCTGGTATTGTTCAGTTTTGTACTTTTCCATAGATCAAAAGGATGCCCCCGTCAATCGTAGTGGGCATAGGAAATGTGGATCGAAAAAGAGACTTCACTTATCCATCGCACAGTGCGCTTGACCAAAAAGAATTTCCAACATCTGGTGGGTCAAAGGACTTTATCGCTTTTCTGCAACACGAGGTACATCCGTTATTCGATTCTACTTTTAGGACATCCGCCGTCAAAACGATTATTGGACAATCATTAGGCGGACTATTAGCTGCAGAAATACTGCATGAAAAGCCGTGGCTTTTTGATAACTATATCATTGTCAGCCCAAGCCTCTGGTGGGATGGCGAAGCTTTGTTAGAGGCTACTCCCATGGAGTACAATTCCAATAAATCGATTTATATCGCAGTCGGAAAGGAAGGTGAAGTGATGGAGCGTACTGCCAAAGAATTATATGAAAAGTTGAAGGCACGCCAGGGTCCTAACACAAGGTTATTCTATGAATATCTGGAGGGTATGACCCATGGAGATGCGCTGCATATTGCAGTATACAATGCTTTCGGTGCGATTTTCGAATCTGCTGAACATTAAGACATTCGTTCGTCAGGGGAGTCACACACTGCATCTAGATTTGCATGAACCTTAGTTGCCAGATCACGCATGCTCTCATTACTTTTAGGTCAGGGACAGTCATTTAGATTCATGAAGCGTTTACGACGTGCATGGCTTAGGCATCCAAGTGGATGATTAACTTAATTATTTGTAGATTGGCATTTCTCATTGAAATTATAATTACTTGAAACGTCTATGACGTAGAGAATTAAGATACCCAATCCGATGATTGAACTTAGTTACTTGTTGAGAGGCATTCAGTTCCAAAATTTAAACATATGAAGATTACCTTACTATCATGCAGTGCACAAAGGCCAGACAGGAGAGCCATGGCCAGATGCATCGCTGAGATTGCATCTGATGTGGATGATGCCTCCGCAAATGAGTTGGTGGACATATTATTGGAGGGCGACCCAGTAGACATTGAGATGGATGACCATAATACCAGTTCTTCCTTCAGAGCACTGCGCAAACTGCACATCGACTACGAGATGGAATAATCACTGAGTGTTTGAGCTATGACTTCGTGTCAGGCTGCTTGCTCATAGTGCGTATCAAATGATATAGACGAAAGCTAATTCTGCATGCGTTATAGCTACACCAAAGGCCAGAGGTGCAGGTATTGGAGAATCAGTTTAAGTGTTTTTCTCATAACCCACAGGTGCATCTTGAATCAAATTAAATATCAGGATCAATGAAATGGACCATCATATCAGCAATATTTATGTTATCAGCTTGCTCCACGCAGCTGAGTCAGCAGGAGAAGAACGAAGATGGGATCATCTCCGTCTTCCATGTCGATGAGCAAGACCGAAAGCAAGGCGAAAAGAAGGTCACGCATCCAGATGGCTACACCATGGAGCTAGCTCACTATGTAGATGATGAGCTGGAAGGTCAGCGAACTATATTTTATGATAATGGCAAGCCCGAGCTGATCGAATACTATGCAGGAGGACTATTACAAGGGCCTTATAAGGCTTACTATCCCTCAGGACAGCTGAAGTATGAAGTGAACTATGATCAGAACGTGATGAATGGTGTATTCACCCAGTACTATGAGAATGGGGGGCTCAGAGAGACAGTCCATTTTGAAAATAATGAGGAAAACGGGCCATTCGTAGAGTACCACGAAAACGGCGAGAAGAAGTGGGAAGGCCACTTTAAAAATGGTGATAATGAGGTAGGGGAGCTGCTGGAATATGATGATACGGGCAGGCTGATCAAGAAAATGCTTTGTGACGATAACTCCGTTTGCACGACTACGTGGACGATTGAAGATAAGAACTGAGCTTTGCTTCACTGAGTCAAGAAATTATCGACTACCTTAGCTTTACTAAGCAGGACCATTTGGGGCGAAGTCTATACATATTACTATTCACGATCTTACTGGCTGAGATTAGTACCGCGCAGATCGGAGGTCGATACAGCTTTGAGTTTTTAAACCTGACACAGTCTGCGAGGACGACAGCACTTGGTGGGGCGCTGATCAGTGTCATCGATGGTGATGCCACACTGGCTTATGCTAACCCTGCGGCGCTAAATGAAAAAATGCACACGGAGCTGAGTATCAATCACAACTTTCACTTTGCAGATATTTCTCATGGATTTTCTAATGCAGCGTATCACATCGGCTCCCTGAAGACGACAGCTCACATCGGGGTTAACTATATTAATTATGGAGAATTTGTACGAGCTGATTTTTTAGGTAATCGAGATGGTACATTTAGGGGTGGCGAGACAGCGATCACCATCGGAGCTGGCCGAGCCATAAATGAGCGGATGCGAGTGGGCGTGAATGCCAAGCTAATCAGCTCTAATCTGGATATCTACCGAGCTATGGGGTTGGCCTTTGACGCTGGCTTCATCTACACGAATCCTGATAAGCAATTCTCTGTCGGCTTGGTCTTGAAAAATATGGGGACACAGCTCAGCTCTTACACAGATCAGTCAGAGCCGCTGCCGTTTGACCTACAGCTAGCGTATTCGAAGCGCTTCGCTCACTTGCCATTTCGCTTGTCGATCACAGCGCACCAGCTGCACCAGTGGGATATCCGACTTGATGAGGCTAATGCGGATGACCCCGTGATCTTTTTAAACCAAGAGCAGGGCGAGACGGGGCCATTAGCTAAGTCAGTTGATAATTTTTTTCGCCACTTCATATTTAGCGGAGAATTCTTAATTGGTCCCGAAGAAAAATTTAAAATCAGGCTGGGCTATAATCACTTGAGGCGCAAAGAATTGGCGGTGTCAGAATTTCGCAGCTTGGGCGGTGTGTCTTTTGGTGTTGGATTTCAAGTCAGTAAATTCAGGTTTGACTATGGTCTTGGCTATTATCATCTGGCTGGCGCCACGAATCACCTCGGATTCTCCATAAATCTATCTTCTTTCAGAAACAAAATTTGATGAAGCACTGCATGCCTCTCTTACATCTGTGCTCTATGATTAGCTTAGTATGTCTATTGTCATCATGTCGGAGCTCTCAGAGAGTCGTTCAGGCTGCCCAGCATCCGTCGGCAGTAAGGTCGTTCGGGGATTCGCTTTCCTTTATGCTGAAGGATTTTGAAGAAGAACATCAGCATTTTTGTGGTTTTTCACTTTATGATCCAGCTCTTGAAAAGTCACTGATGAGCCATCATGACGACCAATTCTTTACGCCGGCATCTAATCTAAAGCTCTTTACCCTGCTCGCCTCGAAGCAGATCTTGGGTGATTCGATACCAGCGCTGAGCTACTATAATAGTGGAGATAGTCTGGTCATCCGAGGGACAGGTGATCCGAGCTTCATGACTAAGAATGATGTGGATGGCGTCGTTTTTCATTTCTTGAAAGACCAAGATCATGATATTTATTTTGATGACTCTAATTTTAGAAATGGCAGGCTGGGTAGTGGCTGGGCATGGGATGACTATGCCTACGCCTACCAGAAAGAGCTGAGCTCGATGCCTATCTATGGAAATAGTACGGTCCTAAAAGTCGATTCTGCCAGTCAGTCATATGAGGTCATGCCAGATCAAAATGTACTCTTACTGCAGCCGGATGAGGCACTTGGCAGATTCGCCAGACGAGAGGAGCAGTCTAATGTCATTCGCATCAATGAGAATCGGATGACGAAACGTGATGCGGCCATTGTCATCCCCTCGGTGATGACCGATTCGTTCTTCTTTGATCAGCTGAGCCATGCGGTGAGTCAGCCGATCTATCAGACTGCTGCCTCAGTGTCAGATGCTCTATTTAGGACCATCTATCATGCGGGTGCTGACTCTCTATACCGTGATCTGATGCTGCGCAGTGATAACTTTGTGGCTGAGCAGCTGCTTCTGATGTGTGCCCATGAGCGCTTGGGTTATTTGAACACCAGAGCCATCATCAAAGATATCTTGGAAAATGTACTCATGGATCTGGATGACGACATCCGCTGGGTCGACGGATCTGGACTATCGAGGTACAACCTAATCACCCCTCGATCTACGATCGCTGTGCTGAAAGCTTTATCTGACCTCCTCTCGGAGGAAGAGATCAGCGAGTGGTTTCCCTCCAATGAGCATCCTCAATCTCTTCCGTCACAGATGAGAGGGCTGCGCATTAGTGCTAAGACGGGTACGCTTAGTAACAACTTTAACCTGAGTGGCTACCTCGTGACTGACTCTGGAAAGCGGCTGGTATTTAGCTTTATGAATAATCACTTCAGAAGCTCTAATGGCGATATAGCTGCAGGCATGGCACACATATTATCTTTTGTGCAGTCAGAATACTAAGGGGTCAAAATTCTTGAGCGGTCATTGGTCAGAGTAATCTCATTTCATATGTTTAAATTTTGGAACTGAATGCATGTCAGCAAATAACTAAGTTCAATCATCCACTTGGGTGTCTTAACTATCTACGTCATAGACGTTTCATATGTTTATAATTAGGAACTGAATGCCAATCAGCAAATAATTAGGTTCAATCATCCACTTGGGTGTCTTAGTTATCTACGTCATAGACGTTTCATATGTTTATAATTTGGAACTGAATGCCAATCAGCAAGTAATTAGATTCAATCATCCACTTGGGTGTCTTAGTTATCTACGTCATAGACGTTTCATATCTCAATTTTCTCTTATAGACAGGCTTAAGCTAAACGGGTAATAGCCATCATTGCTTCCATAAGGTAATTAATCTTGTAATCAAGGTAACCATGCGGTCGCTTATCTACACTATTCTGTATCTGACAACACCACATTATGCAACTGACA
>CALFUK010000122.1 GCA_937929945.1 uncultured Saprospiraceae bacterium | reverse complement strand
CTACGGCACAAATCATTGCTACCGAGATGTTGCTGCCGAGATTTCGTATCTACGGTCACGATCTGAGATTTGAATAGAGCCATTTTTATGTTTAGAAGACGTCCTGTAGGGACGTCATATCGGTAGCTAATATTTCAAGGTTACATTCTGTGCCGTAGGTACAGGATATCGAATCGTCAGAGGCTCTTTATATTCTATGTTCTACCGAGATTTTGCACTTACGGTACAAATAATTGTTATTGATATGTTGCTACTGAGATTTCGTACCTACGGCACGAATGTTCTATTACCATATGTTCTACCGAGATTTTGTACCTACGTAATTGCTACTTCGTCTCTTCCTTGAGGTAGGCGATCAGTGCATCTTGCTGTTCCTTTTTATGTACGCCCACGAATGCCATATTACTACCTGGTACATAGCTTGAGGGATCTTGTATCCACTGGCGCATGCTCTCCTCATCCCACACGATACCTGACGATTTCAGCGCTTCTGAATATTGAAATCCCTCAGTAGAGGCAGCTGGCTTTCCAAATACCTGATGTAGATTAGGGCCCACCTTTTTGGTGCCGCCTGGCTGTAGATTATGACAAGCCTGACACAAAATAAACATACGCTTACCCAGAGCTTGATTGGTAGCTCCATCCGATTTATTAAGTGCAGCCGTATTCTTTTTTTCATTCTCTGTACCACCACTTGGCTGACAAGCGGCTAATAAGGCTATGATCGTTATAATCATCAGGAAGATTTGCTTCATTTCTTATTACTGTTTTAAAATGACAGATACATGTGACTGTCTTACTTGCGAATGAGTCATTGACCGAATTAACAATCTTGAATTCGATGAAAATAATTAGATTATTTCAAGGGCAAAATAAAATAAAAATAAGATTATTTGTTAACTTTATTAACTATTAATTTAATTAACAATAGCTCACATTAATAATAACTGCCTTATGAGTATAGACAGAAGAAAAACAATCGCCCTCTTGAGCGGCCTCGGCGCTTCCGCCATCCTCAATGGATGCTCAGCTCAAGGAGATAGTAATGCATCTAGTCAAGAGACATCGGCAAAGGGAAGCTCTTCCACTGCCTATGACTTAGATGATCCTAAAGACCAGTTACTGATCTTCGAAAAGTTGCAAGGTGACCTGTCAGGCAAAGAGACTTACGCCTACTCAGAAGGAAGAGTGTTCGGTATCAGGCCAGACCTGCCTGACGAATTAGATCAATTTGGTAAGGAGGTCTTCCGGTTCTCCGGATGTGGCATCAGAATTAAAAGACCCTTGGACAATGGTAATGTGGAGACCAAATCAAAAAACTGGCTGCTTTATCAAGACCCCGCAAATGGTGAGTTCTTAGAAAAAATGAAAAATCCATATACGGGCGAAATCGTGGAAGTCCCCCCATTCAGAGGTGGTATCAGAGGCGGCATCATGACTCCTACAGGACCAGAAGTAGACGCCAGCTTCAAGATGGAGAGTACCGCATTTGGCAGACCTCTGAATCTAGTCTTTACATATCTGGGTGATCGAGTACATCTGACTAGACATGCCTTCACGAAGTGGTTCGAGAAGAAATCGCAGACCTACAGAACAGAGATGACGCTGGACACCTATGACTTTGATAAGAAGTACCTCATGGATAGATCAACAGACCACATACCCTCCGCATACCACTGGACCAGCCAGACCTCATGGCTGTCTATACTCAAAATGGCAGGCACACCTGGCCATATGCTCTGGACCACCTCTGGCAGAGTGCTTATGAATAAAAGTGACCTTCCTGAAGCATTCGTGGCAGCCACTAAGGACAAGCAGCCAGACATTTTTAAAGAACCACTAAGCTGGGATGAGAAATGAAACGACAAAAAAATCAACATAAAATAAATAGAAGGCGGCTACTCAAAACAAGTGGTGTGATACTACCCTCCATCTTGTTTGGTCTGCACTCCTGCGGCTCCGCTGCTGACTCAGCAATGGACGCTGATGTCATCATCGTAGGTGCTGGCCTATCAGGTCTGAATGCCGCACTGCTCTTAGAAGAGTCCGGCTTCAAGGTGAAGGTGGTAGAAGCCACTGACCGTCTTGGCGGAAGAGTGCACACCGTGAAAGACAGCTTAGTACCTGGGCATCCTGAGATCGGGGCTAATGGTATCGGTGGCGGCTATGCTCGCATACTCAATGCTGCGCAAAAATACAATGTAGAGATAGGCCCCTCCAGGCCACGCACGGAACCAAGAGAAGGAGAAATTCTCTACGCCATCAAGAATGAACTAATATCAAAAGCCAACTGGGCAGATCACAAACACAATCCGTATCCAGAAGGCCATCGGAGTGGATCACCCACCTCTCCACCCTGGTCCATCTACTCGAAGCAAAATCCGCTTCCCAAGAATGACCTGACGGCGTGGAAACAATCAGCTTATGCAGCACATGATAAGTCTGTGTATGAGCTCTTGCAGAAAGAAGGCTTCTCAGATGAGGCTATCAATATGGGGGTCAGCACTAACTCCAGCTATGGCGTAGACGCGAAGCGCATCTCAGCCTTGATGTATTTTCAAATCATGAATTTCATCATATCACAAAGCAGCTCATTCAGCGGCAAAGGTGGAGCTGCTGTCGGTGGTAATCAAAGAATTCCAGAAGCGATGGGTGCCGCATTTCAGCAAGACATCTTGCTAAAGTCACCTGTGAAATCGATCAGCTCAGAAAAAGATTATGCTAAGGTCACCCTGCAATCAGATAAAGTACTGAAGGCGCCATACGTCATCTGTACACTGCCAAATTCAGCATTGAGAAAAATATCCCTCTCTCCATCACCCACTGGTGCACAGCAGAAAGCGATACAAAATCTATCATACACACCCTGTGTCCAAATACACTACGCGGTGAATAAAAAATACTGGGAAGAAGATGGCATGGCACCATCCATGTGGACTGATACCAAAGGAGGTAGATTCATGGCACTGAAGAATGACCTCACTGACCCAGATAGAGTCACCAGCTGTCTGGCCTACCTGAACAGTACAGTCGCCTTAGAAATAGATAAGATGGGAGAAGCCGCTGGCACTAAACTGGTGACACAAACTTTGGAGAAACTACGCCCCTCTCTGAAGGGAGCGATAGAACCGATCTATTACTGGACCTGGTGCGATTCTAATCCATACGCTGGAGGAGCTTATGCCTTCTGGCAGCCAGGACAGATCACGGAGTTTGCCAATGATGTAGCACAGCCAAATGGCAGAATTCATTTTGCCGGTGAGCACACTGCCGATCTCAATCGAGGTATGGAGGGCGCTATGGAATCTGGAGAACGAGCAGCATTCGACATAATGAACCTTTTGGGATAAAGTAAAATATCCAGACATCGTATATCATACATTCAAACGCCACTTAAATAATTGACATGACCCACACCGTATTAAAATCGACCATTCTCGCACTTATCATATCAGTCACCATAAGCTGTACTTCTCAGAAAAATAAGGTCCTGAGTCCAGCAGCTCAGCTGACAGAAATCATGAACATCTGGCCAGGCACTTACTCCAATCAAAAGCAGATAGCTGACCTGATAAAGAAAGGCGAAGACGTTTGGCGTCTCGATGACTCTGGTAAAGACGGCTTCTTAGAAATTAAATCTCACTACATCAAGCTAAACAGACCTGACATCGGAGACCATGTCCTATACGTAGAAGAATACCGCGATAACACTCCAGAAGAAACGTATCGCCAGCGGATTTACACTCTAAGCGTAGATCCTGCGACTAATGGCGTGAAAGTCAAAATGTGGCCATTCAAAGACAAGAAAAAATACATTGGTGCTTGGAAAAATACAGGCATCCTGAAAGATTTATCTGTGGATGAAATCAGCGCCTATCCTGACAAGTGTGATCTCAGTGTCGATCGAATCGATGGGAAGTACCACATGTACATGCGAGGCAAAGAATGCGCCTTCGGAGATAAATATTATAACTACCAGGTCATGCTGAGTCCCAATGTATTCAGCTTCAGAGATAAGATCACCCTACTATCCACTGACGAGCTGGTCTCCACCGCAGGCGATTTTCAATATCATGATTTGGATCGCATGAAAAAGTAAAGCTTTACATCATGATCTTCCAATGGATTCAGATACAAATCAGCTAATTTATATCTTACTCGCAGCTTAGGCCTATAGAACCAAAGAAAGCTACAGCTTCCGCCAAGCTATTATTAGTCGTCATGATCTCGCCAGTCAAATCATTAATCTGAGTGAGGATAGCACCATCCTCAGTACAGACAGTCCAACTGGCCATGTCTCCACTGTTAGTTACCGTGCCAGTGCAGTTTCGACATTCTTCCGCTTGGCTACAGCTAAATAGTACTATACTACAGCATACCGCTAAAAATTTTAAAAATTTCATAGGAGATCATTTAGTCAGTTAGCAAATCAAAAACTGTGCAATGACCAGAAGCGCATTATCACTACGCAATCAGCTCATACACCACAATCAGGTGCCCGTCAAAATCAATAAAGGACTGCTCCTTAAACTGGCCGCTGGACTCACTCTCATCAATTTTCAGCTCTGTGTGCTCTAAGCCCAGCGAAATGATTTTTGCCATGGCCTGCTCTATCTCTGATACGCGAATCACTGAGGCAGTCATGATGGGGCCATCATATCTGGGTAGTTCTACGCCTTTCACTTCGGTGAAGCCGATAGTCCTGATCTGGTCCGGAGAATTGAGCGTAGCAAAGCGCACCTTGGCTACTTGGGGCAATCTGAATACGGGATAAGAATATGAATCATCGTCTGAATCCTTTACTGATTCCAGAGTGAAGCCCAGTATGTCTCTGTATATCTTAAGTGACTCTTCTATATCCCTGACTAAGAGTGTAATTCGCTTGAAGTGAGTGCCTGTGTCCATGCTTCTCGTTTTATTCCTTATCTGATTAGTTAGCTTTTAAGTCGGCCTTCATCTTTGACAATGCCGCGTGATCATACATGACACCATTTTTGATGACTGCATTGATGCTGCTGGTATGACTGATGTCATCCAATGGATTTTTCTGAAGCAAGATGAGGTCCGCTATCTTACCTGCTTCTACTGTGCCAATCTGGTCCTGCATATCGAAATAGGCTGCCGGCCTGACAGTGGCTGCGTATAAGGCTTCTTGGTTCGTCAGCTTACCATGATCCACCAGCGTCTCCAGCTCTCGGTGCAGACTGAAGCCTGGCGTAAGGAAAAAGATCGGACAGTCCGTCCCTGCTACTACGCCGATGTCATGATCTTCAAACTCTCTGATCATATCCGCCGCCCAGTCCATATAGGCCGGATCGGGACTGCCAGATGTACTCTCGATTATTTCCTCGGCATACTTAATCCATGCCACCTCCATTTCAGCTGGCAGATAATCAAAGGTCTTGCGCCACTCCAAATCTCCAAATACCTTGAGCCTACCACTCAGGACCAGCGCCAGTGTTGGCACTTGCCAGGTATGATTAGCCCGCAGAGACTCCAGTACGTCCTGCTTGTGCGTTTCACTGATAGACTTGACTGAAGGGACTCGGTACGTCTTATGCATGTAAGAGCGCAGAGCATATCCGCTGGTATCCTTTTTAGCTTTTAGTAGTCCCTGCCGCTCGGCCAAATATTCATCCCTGTGCTCTGACATGGACATCTCCAGATTTCGCATGTGCTCTATGCTCGCCAAGCCTTCACTGGCAGCCTGATCCACAGTCATGCTGAGCGGTATATGACCAGTCACTTTTAAGCCGTGCATCTTTGCTCTGGCCAGCAGCGCTTTATATTGCTCTGGACTGAGCATCTCATATGCTTTTAACAAGTCGACGCCCTGCTCTACCAGCTCATCCACCTTCTGATTCACAGCGGCTACGGAGCCGAGACCTTGAGATATATCGGGCCGACCGGCTGAGGATCCATCATAGACTCTCGGCAGGCCATCTAATAAGGGGCCAGCTATTTTTACTCTGGGATACCGATCAGGATCAGATGCGGCCAGCTCCTTCATGGGTTGCACCAGGTGCATCTTGCCACCAGTATCCCGCACGCTGGTGATGCCGTTCATCAAGAACAAATCAAAAATACGATCTTCTAAGTCTCTTTCGAAGGTGAGGTGTACGTGAAAATCCCACAGGCCTGGTATCAGATACTGACCCGTAGCATCTATTCTCCGCGCTCCATTATCGATCTGCTCAGCTATCGTATTAATCTGATCATCCACAATCCAGACATCCACTGGACCCCGTACAGGATTCACGGCATCTATGACTGTGACATTAGAGATGATATAACCCTGTACGGGCTGCTGAGTAGGATAGCTGGTCTTGCAGCTGATGCAGCAAAAGATAAAAACCAGCTGAAGGATAGTTTTATGTAAGATCATGACGATAGTTAGACTGTGGTGTATGCTTCAGTAATCTACAAAAGATTATTTAGCTCTGTGCTTTTTCTGCTTGCGTATCTAGAGAGGCTGGTGCAGCTGTCTGTATCAGGATCGCCTTCTTTCTAAAAAATCTAAGTAATCCATCTGCCCCCATTCTGCTGCCATATAGGCCTGACATCCCAAACGAATTTTTCTCAGCATCAAAGACTTGATTCGTCAGACTGCCATCATTGATGCTGATGCCTCCTGCATCAATTTGCTGCGCCACTGCCACGGCACTCTCCGTGTCCTGACTGAAGACGGATGCGGACAGTCCATAGATGCTATCATTGGCTAAACTGATGGCTTCTGCAGTGCTATCATAGGGCATGACGCCGATCACTGGCCCAAAGGTCTCCTCCGTCATGATCTCCATGTCGTGGTTCACTTCGGTGACAATCGTCGGCCGGAGCCAGAGTCCTCCATGATGATTTTCTATGGTACCACCTGATTTGATTTGGGCTCCCTTAGCTGTCGCATCTGCGAGCTGTGACTCTATCGTAGCTCGCTGCCCCTCAAATATCAGAGGCCCCAAATTACCACCTTGGCTGTAATCGTGATTCGTCGTTACCGCATTTGCTTTATCAGTAAGCTTATGGATGAAGTCATCATAGATAGTCCTGTGCACGTAGACGCGCTCCAATGACTGGCAGGCCTGTCCAGCAGCACCAAAGCCGCTGCGCATAATCGCTGCTATCGCCACATCCAGATCAGCGTCTTCCATCACGATGGCAGGATCTTTCCCACCTAATTCTAAGAAAGCTGGTTTGAATAATTCTGCAGTGCGCTTCGCGATCATCTGTCCTGTCTTCACACTACCCGTAAAGCAGATCACATCCACTTGATCCACGACGGACTTACCCACCTCTGCCCCACCACGGACTAAGGCAGTGACCTCACTTAGCCCAGGCACTTCCTGAATGCACTGCTCCAACACATCCATAAATCTGGGTGTGACCTCACTGGGCTTGAGCAGGACGGTACTGCCAGCGATCAATGCTGGAATGGCGTCTATCAAGCAAAGTAGCAATGGAAAATTCCAGGGACTGATCACCCCTACCAGATCGTAAGGCACCCACTGCTGATGGATATTCACCGTAGGATTCGTCATAGAAGATCGACTCTTGGGGGCCTGTAGTACATAGGGCGCAGAGGCACATCGCCCCCTGATCACTCCGATAGCTGCATGAAACTCCAGCTCACTGATATTGCGCCTGCCCGTATCAATGGACAGCTGCTCTATGAATGCCTCCTTATGAGCCTCCATCCGATCAGCCAGCTGCACGATGATCTCTATTCTTTCTTGAAGAGTCTTTGAGAGCCATTGTGAGTGGGCGGCCCTTAAAGTACCTGCCTTGGCCATGACCTGATCTACAGTGTCAGTGACCAAGGTGTAATCATGCTCACCTGTGCGAGGATTTCTAATCTTCATCTGCTATGACTGGTTTGATAAATATTGAAATAATTAAAGAAATGAATAAGAAGGCAATGACCACATAGAAACTAACCGTGTAGTCTCCCGTCCTATCAGAAATTAATCCGGTCAGCCAGATACCCAGACCGCCACCTATACTCTCAAACGTCGAGATCAGGCCATTAATTTTTCCGGCGTTCTTCACTCCAAAGGTGGTGATGATCACATAATTGAACAAGGTGTATAGCCCACCCCAGCCTAAGCCGACAGCAACGATCGCTGGCCAAGCAAACTGGACCGTATTAATAGAAAGAAAAATAGCACCTAAGAGCATGAGCGTCAGCTGCAATCTAAACAACAAATACTTCGGTATAAATTCGGTCAAAAATCCTGAAGCAAACTTGGCGCAAAGTATAATGATAAATAGTGCGCCGAACATGGTGGAAGCTTGATTTTCATCATAGCCCAGCTCAGACAGGTAGAGAAACATATTCCCAATGATGCCCAGAATAGAGTAAAAGCAAAAGAAGCCCGCTCCACAAATAGCCCAAAATGTCCCAGACTTAATCGCTTGCATAAAGCCAATTTCTGTCAGGCCTGTCTTCGCATTTTTATCTTTGTTACTGTAGTTAATGGGTTTCAGAAAGATGAATACGAAAATCAGCGCTATGATGGGGAGTACAGCCTCATAGCGAAATGACATGCGCCAGCCATAGTTATTGAGCAGGTATACCGCTAATTTGGTAATGACTAACCCGCCCATACTGGTGCCCGCCAGCGCGATACCTAAAGCTGTGCCACGCATCTCCTTCACTCGCTGTGACACCATGATGATCACAGGCATGGTCCCAGCACTGGCCACTGCAAAGGCAAAACCAATGTGTATAAAGTACATCTGCATATAGCTCTCAATGTAGCTGTATAGATAAATCAAGAGCGATAACAAAATCAAGCCAAATGACATCACCTTCTTCACCCCATAGCGATCAATCAATAGACCCACAAACGGCACAATAGCAGCCGCAAAAACCAGATTTAAAAAATCTCTGAATTTCAGCTCTGACTTGGTCCAGCTAAACTCTTCTATCAGCGTGGTATCGAAAGCCGTAATCCCGGATATGGTCAGTCCATTCGTACAGAGGATCACGAAGGTCCCGAGAATGGCTATCCCAAAGACATTAAAATATCTGAATACATTACTCATGAGAATTTCTTGTAAATGATCGGCGTGTTATATGGTGTCAAAGATTGTCCTGCTTTGGTATAGAGCTCTAAAACTAATAAATGCTCAGCTGACAATGTCTCAATTAATCTGAAGCTGACATCATTGCCAAAATCGCATAAATGATCTGTGGTAAAATAGGCATTGTCATGCATGGTATACTCCGCTATTCCAAATTTCTGATTGACCACCAGCTCATGGTAGTCAAAGCTTAACTCATCATTGGCATTAATAACTTCCGCTTTATCAAGCCTCTCAGGTACCACAATGGATTGTAACGATACTGACTGTTCGTCCTTCTGTCGGATGTAAAACAACAAGGGTTTGACCTGCATCTCTTTATCTGGATAGCTGTAGTAGCTTTCCTCCAGGATGTAGTGCCCATCCATATCGACTGGTCGATTCAAGACCTTGTGATCACAGAGCCTGGTGATGTGCTTAGCATAAGGGTGTACTTGCTTAGCTGCTTTTTGCTCAGCCTCTACCTGCTCTCGATTATCTAAATCGCCGCAGAGTATTTCCATAAAAAGTTCGAGTGGTTGCCTCATCATTTATCATCGTTAATCAATGCATATCAGTTTTTTATCAGCCTCAGTTCAGCTTTAAGCTACTCAATTATATATGTCGTATCGATATTATTTTTTTCGTTTTGTCTCAAGTGATTTATAAGTAAGTCTAAGCAAACATCGCAACGATTCGTCCTCTGATAAGTCAAATCGTATACGGCTGATATGATTCAGATGTCGTCATGCTTTTGAAATATCTCTACTAAGAATCCACTCGGTGTGAGCAAGCTGAGGTAGGCTGCCTCTCCAGTGATGGGATCATGGTAGCTCACAGGGCCAGATACGACTTCTATCTGATGTCCAGCGGCCCTGGTCAATACCTGATCCAAATCTGTACAATGAAAAGTCCACATGGCCAAGCCTTGATGTGGAATCCTCGGTGCTATGCCTGTATCTTCGAAAATACCGTCTTGATAATCCAAGAATAACAGGTGATTCTGCACAGATCCTGGTGCATATACCAATGAAAAACGGTAAGGCACTCCCTCGTCTATCCCTAAGGCTGATCCAGGAGAAGTCTCCCAGTACCGATCAGCTCTCAGCTCCAGCCCTAACACATCAATGTAAAAAGCCAATTCTTCATTTGACTTATTTGTCACGAAGGCAGAGTAACCTGGCCCTCCCATTTGATTCGAATCGTCTACAGGCGACAGCGGCGGCATACCGTCTCCCCTTTCTATTCCGACGCAATGCAGAAAGTCTGGTCCCTTAAAGATCGTCTCCCAATATCGATAAGTAGAACCATCAGTGCGTGGTATCTCTCCCTCCTGCATATCAGCCATCACCTCTATGCCCATATACACCAGCTTTTTATGAAGTCTCTTTTGATCCTTATTGGGAAATCCAAGTGAGAATGGCCCTAACTCTCGAGAACTATAGCTCTGATGAATGTGCGCTGTATCCTGATGCAGGTGCAGTACTCTGAGCTGAATGAGTGAGGGTACCTTAGGTCGGTGTAAGTGATAGTAGTCATAACTAATGCCTGCAGGTATCCCCCAGAGTGAGGCCTGAGTCTTTAGCTGCTGCTCTGACAGCGCTATAGGACCCACTATATCCATCTCCATCCCATCCACATAAAAACTTCGAATGGCGTCCATATCTCTCGTACACAAAGTGGCGGTATGCAATGGTCCGCACAAGAGTTCTGATTTGACTTCTGTAGTACCTAAGGGATCATTCATGCATTAAAGATTTTAAAGTATATCTGATATTAAAAATATTAGTTAACTTAGTAAACTATTAATAAACTTAACTAATTTTTTTCGCAATTTATATTTATGCCAGAATTTAAAATAAGCGCTTACAAAGAAGTGGTTCTCTCCATCAGAAATCTCGATCGAGACAAGGTCATTTATCAAGATCTCGGTGACTGGGAGATCATCCATGAAGCTGATGTGAGCTCTGACCAAATGGCTTTCTGGGGCCTGCCTTCATCCGCCAGCGCTCGCAGTGTCATATTAAAATACGAAGACTTTGATGCTGGCATGATCAGATTAATTTCATTTTCTGGCGTAAATCAGAGACATATCAGGTCCAGCGCCCAAAGCTGGGATACCGGTGGCATATACGATATCGATCTGCGCACAATAAACATAGCCAATAAGATCGAACAATTCCAATCCTACGGCTGGTGTGGATTCGGAGACGTGAAGAAGTACCAGTTCAATGAATTCAACGTCTCCGAAATCCTCATGAAAGGCAGCGAGGACATGGTGGTAGCGCTGATTGAAAGGCACTCGCCCGCCTTAGAGGGCTATCCTAACTTACGAGGCCTCAGTCATGTATTCAATTCTTCTCAAGTCGTAAAAGACATGGAGCTATCTAAGCGCTTCTACTTAGACCAGCTTGGTTTTAATATCTTCTCGAGCTACGTCGGTGAAGATGGAGAAGATGGTCCTAATATATTTGGCATACCACACAATGTACATCCCAGTGTAAAGCGAAAGCTGTGCATCGTCAGCCCTACTCATGAAAACCAAGGTTCTGTAGAGTTAGTAGAGCTGGAGGGACTGACTGGAAGAGATTTTTCTGAATATGCAGTGCCCCCTCATCTCGGCATACTCATGCTGCGCTATCCGGTAGAGAATCTTACAGCATACATCAGGTTTTTAAAAGGCAATGGTGTAACATTGCACAGAGAGCCATCTACCATCATGATAGAACCGTACGGCCTGGCAACAGCCATCGTCGTCAGATCACCTGATGGTGCCTGGATCGAATTTTACGAACTACAAGAGGCATAGACATACATGAATCAGAATCAAGTGACCATCGAAGAACAAGGGCTGAGAGATGGCATCCAGAACCTCAGCCAGATGCTGAGTACAGACCAAAAACTAAACTTCATAGACCGATTAGTAGCAGCTGGACTGAAGCGCATCCAGGTAGCCTCCTTCGTACATCCTAAGCTGGTCCCACAGATGGCTGATGCAGAAGAGGTATGCCAGCGATTAGTCAAAAAAGATGATGTGATATACAGCGGGCTGGTGCTCAATTTAAAAGGAGTGGAAAGAGCCGTGGCCGCCGGATTAGATCACCTCTCATGCTCCATATCCGCCAGCGACCTGCACAGCCAGAAGAACGCACGCAAGACCCTGGCAGAAGCCAAAGCCGCCTTTTTAGACATGGTCAAATATTGTCAAGCCAATGATATCATCACCAGAGGCGGTATCCAATGCGCCTTCGGCTGTCGGTATGAGGGAGCCATCTCAAAAGCTCACGTGCTGGATATGGTCAAATCACACCTAGACACGGGCATACAGGAGCTGGCCTTAGCTGACTCCACCGGTATGGGCCACCCCGCTCAGCTCTTCGATCTGATGAGCGAAGTGAAATCACTCGCCGCAGACATCCCCGTCATTCTCCACCTACACAATACGGAAAGCAAAGGCTATGCTAATCTTTACGCAGCGCTCCAAGCTGGAGTCAGGCTCTTTGATACTGCCTTCGGCGGTCTGGGTGGCTGCCCCTTCATCAAAAGTGCCACTGGCAATATTGCGACAGAAGACACCGTCCACATGCTAGATCAGATGGGCTACCAGACAGGCATAGACAAACATCAAATAGCACAACTATCTACAGAAATGGCCAAGCGGCTGAATCAAAAACTACCAGGAAATATGTACGAACTACTGCAGACAAAAGACATAAAAATCATATAGCAAGCATGGGTAAGACTATCAGTGAAAAAATCATAGCGCAGCACGTCGGCCACGCCGTCAGTCCAGGGGATCTGGTCATCGCCCCTGTGGACGGAGTCATGGCGACAGACACGACAGCTCCTCTAGCGATCAAAGCATTCGAAGCCATGGGTGCTGAAGGCGTCTTTCATCAAGACAAGGTGATCCTCGTCCTGGATCATGCTGTCCCGCCACCGAATGAGCGCATTGCGAATCTACATCGGATGATGCGCCAATTTGCAAAAAAACATGGCGTCAAACTCTTCGATATCGGAGAAGGCATCTGCCACCAGGTCATGGTAGAGCATCAATACGTCAAACCTGGCGACATCTTCATCGGAGCGGATTCGCACACACCTACCTATGGTGCGCTCAATGCGTTTGCCTGCGGTGTAGGCTCCACTGATCTGGCAGCTACCATGATGACCGGAAAGATCTGGCTGAAAGTGCCAGAGAGCATCAAGATCATCTGCCGTGGCAAGCTGCAGCCAGGGGTTTCAGCCAAAGATTTAATATTATTTTTAGTCGGCCAAGTCACCATCTCAGGTGCTACCTACCAGTACATCGAATTCGAAGGGGAAGCCTTTCACGACATGAGCTTAGCCAGCCGCATGACCATCGCCAATATGGTGGCAGAGATGGGTGGCAAAGCTGGTATTGTGCATCCTGAAGGCTTGGTGTTAGACTATGACTATACAGCGATCTATCCAGACGCTGATGCTCACTACGTAAAGACGTATGAGTACGATGTATCCGACTTGCAGCCCCAAGTAGCTGCACCAGAATCACCTGATAATGTCGATGACATTGCAAAAGTGGCGGGTACGGCCATCGATTATGCCTTCATTGGCACCTGCTGCAATGGGAGACTGGAAGACCTCCAAGCTGCCGCAGCCATACTGAAGGGTAAACAAATCAAAGAGGGCGTCAGATTCATGATTGCCCCAGCGTCTAAAGCGACTCTACTGGACGCTATGAATGATGGCACCATCCAGATATTGATCGAAGCTGGCGCATCTATCATCAC
>CALFUK010000121.1 GCA_937929945.1 uncultured Saprospiraceae bacterium | reverse complement strand
CCCATTTCCTAAGCTCCGATGGAGTAGCCTCAGAAGCTGACTTATTCGGGTAAATTACTGCAAAAGTAGGGTAAATTACTTCTAAGCATCTTGAAGAAAAGTGTATTTATTTACAAAGTATCTTTGGTACTTCGGATGAGAGCTCACCTATATTTACGCAAGCCTTAGCAGCTACATCTGTTCGAACCAGAAATACAGAGTATGAAACGTCATGACGCAGAGAATAAAGACTCTCAAGTGGATGATTTAACTTAGTTATTTGCTGATCGACATTTCGCCTTTAGAATTAAACACATGAAACATACCAGTCCGAACTATAAATTAGAGTCAATCGCCATAGGAGAATGTCAATGGACAAAAGGATTCTGGGCAGACAAATTCAAAATCTGCGAAGAATCCATGGTCCCTTATATGGGCAAGCTACTCTGCGGCAGTACTGGTCACGCCCTCAACAACTTTAAAATAGCAGCAGGCCTCAAAAAAGGAAAGCACCAGGGTATGTTCTGGCACGATGGAGACTTCTATAAGTGGATCGAGGCGGGACTCTACGTCTACGCGATCAATAGAGATAAGGCACTGCTGGACCAGCTAAATGAATGCATCGACATCATAGCACAGGCCCAAGAAGAAGATGGCTACATCCAGACACAGATACAGCTCAGACCAGAAGCTGATCGCTACGAGAACAGGAAATACCATGAGATGTATAATACAGGCCACCTGCTCACATCAGCCTGCGTACATTACCAAGTGACAGGTGAACGCAAGTTTTTAGAGGTAGCCATCAAGCAGGCCGACCTGCTTTACACCATATTCTACCCAGAAACTAAGCAATTTGGCAGATTCGGATTCAATCAGACCCAGATCATGGGACTCGTAGAACTATATCGAATCACTCAAAATCGAAAATACCTGCAGCTCGCAGAATCATTCATCAATCGGCGGGGCACCTATGAGGTCAAGCACCACCCTACGACCGAAGGCTATCCCATAGGGGACATGGTGCAAGAGCGCACCCCCATCAGAGAGGCTGACGAGGCTGTGGGACATGCTGTCTTGGCGCTGTACTACTATGCAGGAGCTGCTGATGTGTATGCAGAGACAGGTGAGCGATCGTTACTCAGAGCTCTGGACCGGCTGTGGGAGAATGTGACTCACAAGAAGATGTATGTCACTGGGGCCGTAGGCCAGACTCACTACGGAGCTTCCACCAGTCGAGATACCATCGAAGAGGGATTCATAGATGCATACATGATGCCTAATATGACAGCCTACAATGAGACCTGCGCTAACATCTGCAATGCCATGTTCAGCTACCGCATGCTCGGCATCAGAGGAGAGTCAAAGTACGCCGATGTCATGGAGCTCGTCTTGTATAACAGTGCCCTATCAGGTATAGATATCACAGGCAAAAATTACTTCTATGCGAATCCGCTGAGGATGATCCATAATTCAAGAGAGTATAATGCTCATGAAAATGCAACGGAGACACCCAACCGAGAACCATACTTAGAGTGCTTCTGCTGCCCACCAAATCTGGTCAGGACGATAGCCAAAGTATCCAGATGGGCATACAGTAAATCCAAAAACGGAGTCGCTGTCAATCTCTATGGCGGTAATAAATTAGAAACAAGCCTCTCAGATGGATCACCACTCGTGATCACGCAGCAGACCCTTTATCCCTGGGAAGGACAGGTGCAACTTAATATCAAAAAGTGCAAATCTGAGGCGTTTGACATACGGCTGCGGATACCGAACTGGTCTGAAAAGACTAGCATCACCGTAAACGGAGAAAAGATCAAGAGAGCAGTCAAAAGAGGAAAATATACCAAGCTAAACCGCGAATGGAAGAAAGGAGATCAGATCAATATCGACTTCTCCATGGATGTCAATCTAATAGAGGGGCATGCCAGAATAGAGGAAGTGAGAAATCAAGTCGCAGTGAAGCGAGGCCCGATCATCTACTGTGTAGAGTCACCAGACTTACCTAAAGAGGCCAGCATCTTAGATGTGTATCTCTCTGGAAAAAGCTCATTACAGGTAGAGCATAGAGATGACTTTTTAGGAGGCATATCCACCATCCAGTCTACCATGCTCATAAGAAAGGATCAGACTGATGAGCTCTACCAGACAGTGAAGCAACCAGAGTGGCATAGGCAAGATACCACCATGGTGCCCTACTTTGCCTGGAGTAATCGGGGCATGGCAGAGATGACAGTATTTCTGCCCATCGTATGGGATTTAGAATGATATATCTGTCGTAGACTCAGGACAAAGGATGCTGAGCTACGATCGATTTAATCTATAATATAATTACAAAATAAGTTTACATGATACATCTATTTCGACCTTACATCTTGCTTTTATTCGCAGCCATAGGAGTCATGTATATGACAGCCTGTGCGCAGACTGCTACACTGCAGACGAAGGGTGCAGATGCTGAGATGAAGAACAAGGCTGTGGTGGCGAATAATCCAGCCGCGACGAGTGCTCAACCTACCCCCTCTTCGGACCCAAATAACACTGGAGGCTGGATACTCAATGAAGAACTCAGTGACGAATTCGACGGTGATCGACTGGATCCTGACCGCTGGTTCGTCGAGGGTCAAAATGGTGACTACTATATCTGGAAGGGTCGCGCGCCCTCACAGTTTGTGCCGCATAACGTGATCGTCAGCGATGGCTCCCTAAAAATCAGGACGCAATGGGAGCCAGACTATCCCTATGATAAGGATGGCTACAAAGAAAGTGGCGGCGAGGCGTACGGTAAGTGGAAAGGTGAAGATGTACCCGTGACGACTGCTGGCATAATCACGAATAAGCGATTTCTCTACGGCTATATGGAGGTAAAATCTAAAGCGCCCTGCGCAGCCATGACGGCAGCATTCTGGGCCATTGGCTACGAGCAAGAGTTGGATATCTTTGAGCAGTTAGGTGCCCCTACAGTAAAGGGAAGCATCACTGCTAATACCACACGTACAGGCATCCACGACTGGAGTCCTCCAGCTGTAAGACCGACTAAGGCCTTCGGATACGATGAGCACAATCTGCCTTATAAGACCTGCGAGGAGTTTCACATATACGGAGCCGAATGGGGTGAAGACTACCTTAAGGTCTATCGAGATGGAAAACTGACTGCCACCTTTACTCAAGATGAACTGGGCACCGACTGGGTACTAAACAATCCCATGGAAATATGGCTCGACTCAGAAGTATTCAATTGGCTGGGTGTCCCTCATGAAGAAGAGCTACCGGCATTCTTCGAAGTGGAGTATATGCGAGTCTGGCAAAAGCCAAATGATAATCTGCTAGACCGAGCTTTCTATGGATTCGAAGGACCAATACTCTATGAAGATCAGCCAAAGCCGCTCACCCTCCTGCCCGAAAGCTCTGTCCCAGATGACTACCAGAAATTTTGGCTGATCGATAGCCTCTCAGCGAAGTACTTTGTGATCAATGAAGGTCAATATACTAAGGGGGTGAATAGTCTGGAATTTGCTGGCTTTGGGAAAAATGAAAAATTAGAAATAGACAAAGTAGTCGCACTCTCTCCTGAAGGAGCACTCAATATTCCAGCAGGAGATTACACGATATCAATGAATGTCTGGCTGGCACAAGGCCGAGCCGTAGATAAATTCTACATCTCACTCAAAGATGCCCAAGTAGAAATCCCCATAGACTTATCAGATCTTGCCCGCCGAGAGTGGATCACCATAGAGAAAAAAATCACTCTACCTGTCTCCTCTACATCCATGGATCAGTTTAAGATAGAGGTGAGAGCTGAAGACATCCCGAAGAAAAAACCCACTAAATTCTATGTGGATGAGATAAGTATTAGAAAATCATAGCCCGATAAAGTACACAGCAATGACTGAGCAGATAGAAAAATATAAATCATGAGTAAACATAAAAGTAATGCCTTCTTCTATGCGACTGTGGTTGCTTTTGGAGGATTTATATTTGGACTGGATGCCGCACTGATCTCTGGTACTATCAATTTTATCACTCAAGAATTCGCCCTCTCTGATCTTCAAATTGGGACGGCGGTGAGTGCCCCAGGACTGGGTGTTTTGATCGCACTGCCACTGGCAGGCTGGGCCAGTGATGCGCTGGGCCGAAAGATGACACTGCAAATCATAGCTGCACTTTATGTGATTTCGGCGATTGGCTCTGCCATGGCCACCTCATTTTGGAGCTTGGTCGGGTTCAGATTTTTAGGAGGCTTAGCTTTCAGCTCCATCACGCTCGCCTCCATGTACATCGGTGAGATAGCTCCTCCTAAGCTCAGGGGCAAGCTCGTATCCATGACGCAGATCAACATCGTCTTTGGCCTCTCAGCAGCTTACTTTGTAAACTATGTGATCTTACAAGCGACTAATACTGGTGCTGGCTGGGCAGAGCAGCTCGGTATGACTCATGATACCTGGCGCTGGATGCTGGGATCAGAAATTATACCTGCTATAGTGTGGTTCATCTTCTTACTCTTCATCCCCAAAAGTCCAGCCTGGCTGCTACTAAAGAATCATAAAACAGAAGCGGAAAAAGTACTTCAGAAAGTCATTCCGACATCTGAAATCAAAGAAAAAATCGCCATCATGCAGGCCAGCCTGCGCGAAGGAGAAGGTAATCGCTCCATTGGGGCCCAGATAAAAGAACTCGTCAGTGCACCAATGAGGCTCATCCTGCTAATCGGAGTTACCATTGCCATCGTACAGCAGGCTACCGGGATTAATGCGGTCTTGTTTTATGCACCGACCATTTTTGAGCAGCTCGGGATTGGCACCGATGCCGCCTTCGTCCAAGCCATATGGGTAGGACTGACCAGTGTCGTCTTCACGATTCTATCCCTACTGCTGATCGATAAGATCGGCCGAAGACCCATGCTCATCTGGGGGCTGCTGTGGATTGTCATCAGTTTAGCTGTCTGTTCTTACGGTTTTCATAAGGCCACCTATACCCTCTCCACAGATGACATCACAGAGCTGGGTGATGTGCCATACGCAGATCAGCTAGGCGAGATAGCAGGCGTCGAGTTTAGTAATGATGCCGCATTCAAGCAGAAGCTTAAAAGTGTCATCGGCGAGGAAGAGATGCGAGCCCAGTCCAGCGTCTTACTACAGAAAGCCGCCTCCATGAATACGACATTGATCTTGATAGGTATTCTTAGTTTTATCGCCGCATTTCACTTCTCAGTAGGGCCAATCATGTGGGTCCTCTTTTCAGAAATTTTCCCTATCAATGTGCGAGGCATTGCCATACCTTTTTTCGCCCTGCTCTCCAGCATTGTGAATTATTTGGTGCAGCAATTCTTCCCGTGGCAACTGGCGAATATGGGTGGAAGTTCCATCTACTTATTTTATGCCATCATGGTCAGCGTAGGGCTGATTATCCTGTATCGGATATTACCAGAGACGAAGAATCTATCAATAGAAGATATCCAAACCAAGTTAATAGTGAAAGGAAAATGATCGTCATCCATTGCAGAAAGTAATGAAGAGTTCATCAGTGAGACGTGAATAAAAAGTCATTAATTACAATACGATGTATAAGTGTCATCCTCCACTTAATTTTAACCTGATTCACTAAGCAAACGCTATAGATGTTCTTGAATCTTTCCATACTACTTGGTTTTTTACTATTGCTAATCGTCTCCATTTCAAAGTGGAAGGTGCATCCTTTTATTGCTTTGATATTGATAGCAATGGGGCTCGGCATCAGCATGGGTATGGGTGGTGAGAAGACTGTAGAGGTGCTGCTAAAAGGATTCAGCGAAACACTCCGATGGATAGCTGTGATCATCATCATCGGGGCTTTCATAGGCGAAGTGTTGCAAGAGACTGGCGGAGCGTTTCGCATCTCAGATAAGATCGTCAAGTGGGTCGGAGAAAAACAGCTGCCGTGGGCGATGGGATTTACCGGCTACTTGATCTCTATCCCTGTATTTGTCGATGTTGCTTACATCTTGATGCAGCCAGTCACTGAGTCACTGGCGGTCAAGAGTAAAAAGCCTGTGCTTTACATCGGTCTATCTCTCGCAGCTGGACTGACAGTCGCACACACTCTCATTCCCCCTACGCCAGGCCCCTTAGCCGTGGCCTCATTGCTGGATGTCAATATGGGAAAGATGCTGTTTATTAATCTCATCGTCGCTTCCTTTGCTATGATCGGGGGTATCCTATGGGTCATCTATTTTCTCAAAGACTGTTGGATTGACTATGATGAAACCTTGCAAAAGAGATTAGGTACAGTGGATAGCCGGACAACAATCATGGAGACTTCTGCAAAAAATACAGCTACTAAGAATAAATCCCTACTCCTTGACATCATGCCCATCTTAGCACCCATCCTCTTAATCGGTGCTGGAGCCTTCATTACTTTTGAAAAGACAAGTGTGCTCTCTCAAGTTGTGACATTTATATCCATGCCCTTAGTCGCCGTCTTGATTGGGTCGGTCATCGCTATTTTTCAATTGAACACTTCTGATAAAAGCAGCACCATTAATCGATTAGTCGATCAGGCCATCATCAAGTCTGCCTTAGTCATCATGATCACTGGTGCAGGTGGATCACTCGGCTATGTCATCAAAGAGACTGGTATCCAAAATGAGATCGTCCACGTCTTCGCAGCAGCTCCTTTTCTGGGTATCTTGCTCCCATTCGTGGTTGCTGCTATTCTGACCATTTCGACTGGCTCTATCACGGTATCTTTAGTCGGTACGGCTTCTATGCTGAGCCCTATGATCGATAGTCTGCCCGTCTCTCCAGAACTAACTGCGGCGCTGATCGGGAGTGGGGCTTTCTGTGTCTTCCACGCTAATTCCAGTTTCTTCTGGCTACTGAACCGACTACATGAAGTCCCTCCGCGAGTCCTCTATCGGACTTTTACACTACAGTCATTAGTGATGGGATTTTCTGGATTATTGGGAGTGTTATTGCTTATGGCGCTGGGCTTTTGAGACGACTTACTTTAGATGTTTCAGAAAGTGTTATGCCAACTTAGCTATTGATTTACTAAACTTTGAAAGCTATATAAAGCTGAACAACAAATTCACATACCCAAAGATCGATGCTTTATTTTAAGATAAATGAATGCAAAGACAGGATAATTTTTGGTAATTGACATTCAGGATCAAGTCGTACTTTAGACCAAATAAAACACCGTGAAAAAGATCTATCTCTTCCTTATCTGCTATAGTCTCCTGCACGCAGCAGTAGCCCAAGAATCGGGCATCATCAACAATAGCCAGAGTAAATACGCCGTACTAAAAAGCATTAACATAGGAGATTGTCAATGGACCGAAGGCTTCTGGGCTGATAAATTCAAAATCTGTGAAGAATCGATGATTCCCTACATGGGCTCATTACTCTGTGGCGATACTGGTCATGCGCTTAACAATTTTAAAATAGCAGCTGGACTTAAAGAAGGCGAGCATCAGGGGATGAACTGGCATGATGGTGATTTCTACAAATGGATCGAAGCTGCCATGTATGTCTACGCTCAGAATGGAGATAAAAAATTACTCAGTCAAATAGATAAGCACATCAGCATCATTGCTAAAGCTCAGCAAGATAATGGATACCTGCAGACACAGATACAGCTAAAAGATGAGTTAAAACCCTACACGAATCGCAGGACACATGAAATGTATAACTCTGGTCATCTACTGACCAGCGCGTGCATTCATCACCGAGTCACAGGGCAGGATAATTTTCTCAATATTGCCATCAAACATGCAGATCTCATGCACGAGATTTTCACAAATGAAGACGATGAATTATTGGGTAGATTCGGATTTAACCAGACTCAGATCATGGGTCTCGTCGAACTGTATCGGACGACATCGGATGTGAAATATCTTGAGCTAGCGGAAATATTCATTAATAATAGAGGTAAATACAGCATAGATCATAACGACGCTACCCGTGGCTATCCAATCGGTGACATGGTGCAAGAGCGGACGCCCCTCAGGGAAGCAAATGAAGCCGTAGGTCATGCCGTGCTTGCCCTTTACTACTATGCTGGTGCAGCTGACATCTATGCAGAGACGGGCGAATCGGCACTGCTGGATGCACTCAAGCGGCTCTGGTCTGATGTCACAGAAAAGAAAATGTACGTGACTGGTGCAGTGGGCCAAGCACACTACGGAGCTTCGACTAACCGAGACCTCATACAGGAAGGATTCATCGATGCCTATAATATGCCTAACACCACTGCCTATAATGAAACCTGTGCGAATATCTGTAACTCCATGTTCAACTATCGGATGCTTAGCATCAATGGCGAATCGAAGTATGCTGACATCATGGAGCTCGTCCTGTATAATAGCGCACTATCAGGAATCAGTCTGGAGGGCAAAGACTACTTCTACACGAATCCGCTACGGATGGTTCATAATACCATTGACTACGAGGCGAAGCATAACTCTACTGAGTCGCCCCATCGAGAGCCGTACCTCAGGTGTTTTTGCTGCCCACCTAATCTCGTGAGGACCATAGCCAAGGTATCAGCCTGGGCCTACAGCCTGTCTCAAAATGGCATCGCTGTCAACCTATATGGTGGCAATAAATTATCGACAACACTCTTAGATGGGACCACGCTGAAGCTTCGTCAAGTTACTCAATACCCTTGGGCTGGTGGTGTCAAAATTACCATAGAAGAGGCCAAGGCTGGAGCCTTCGACCTCATGCTCAGGATTCCAGACTGGGCAGCAGGCACAGAGATATATGTGAATGGCGAAGCGACAAATGTCGATATCATCGCTGGCACTTTTGCGATCATTAATCGAGTATGGAGTGCAGGAGATGAGATTCGTATAGATATGCCAATGACTGCTGACTTCGTAGAAGCTAATCCTCGAATAGAAGATCTCAGAAATCAGGTTGCTGTCCAGAGAGGACCGATCGTGTACTGCATAGAGTCACCTGACCTGCCTGAAGATATGAATATCCATGACGTATACATCGCCAGTGATGCTCCGCTCAAGCCCGCATATAAAGCAGACCTACTAGGTGGCGTCACAGCTATTGAGACAGAAGTGCTCATCAGAAAGACAGCATTTGATGGCATGTATCATAGGCTACAAGCTCCACCACTGAGTACGATTAAGACTAAGCTTATCCCTTACTATGCTTGGAGTAATCGGCAGTTAGCTGAAATGACTGTATTCATGCCCATCGTATGGAATTAATAAATATCTTAACCCGACAAGCCCGATCAAATCAAATAATCAAATGAGCTCTAACACCTGTTTTCAAATCTGTCTTCTATTGCTACTGAGCACTGTACAGGCCTGTGCTTTTCAACAGACAGATGCCCTGAGAGCTGAAATGAAAGAGCCTTCACAAGTAAGCTTCGTAGAAGCTGTCAAAGATTTTCCAAGAGTAGAAAAAAATCTTAGAAAATGGGATGCGCCAGTCGTAGCTGACCTGGATCAGGATGGACACCCCGATCTCTTGATTAATGATCATGGCTATGGGGTGAGAGTCTGTTGGAATAATGAGGGGAAATTTGCCGCTCCATTCGATATCATCACAGGTGACATGCATGGCGTGACAGTCGGAGACTTTGATCACGATGGCAATCTTGAATTAGTCATATCCAGAGGTGGCGGATCTGGCAGCAATGCCAGAAATTCAAAACTATATCGAGTGGGCAAAGATCGCAGCTTCGAAGAGCTGCCAGACTTTGAGACGCCACTGGAATTGATGCGAGGCCGCACCGTCAAATTCTTCGATGGGGACGGTGATGGTGATCTGGACCTCTTAGAATTTGCCTTTCCAGATAAAGATAAAAAGGGCCAAAGTGAAAATTATATTTATGAGAATAATGGTGCAGGCCAGCTGAATCTAAAAAGCAATCTGCCTCCTATCAAGATGAACGGACAGAAGACCCTGATCACTGATTATAATGGAGATGCTATCCCCGACCTAATCCTCTACGGCCATGGCACGGTGAAAGTATACAAAGGTGGTGGTGATCTCACATACACTGACGTCACCTCCTCTGTCATGATAGACAATGCCGAACATGTGACCGCCATCGTCGAAATCGACTATGACAATGATGGAGACTTCGACCTCTTTATGACCAGAGGAAGTGAATTCAAAATTGGTGAGACATTCTATGACAAGGAGACTAAGCTATGGGGCTTCTTCACGAAGAGAGGCGCTTTCCGATTTGATGATTTAGAGACAGGCGATATTCTCAATATAGAGAACTTCCAGTCGCAGTGGCCAGATAATGATGCCTTCCACATAGGAGAATCTGGCTACGCTTATGAGTTTGAGGGCGAGACCCATTCGGGCAAAAACATCCGCTTAGTGAATAGTGATGCCTTGGGATTTCCCGATAAAAAACATCAGAAAAGAGGCACTCACATTGGCTACATCGGCAACAATAAGTGGCGACTGGCTGGTACACTTAATGCCCCAGCTACCGGCACCGTCCACGGAGTGAAGTCATACCCTGCTTATGATCATCCGCCTGGATATGCGGACATCCTCTTAGAGAATGATAAAGGTAAATTTATAGATGTCACTGTCGAAAATAAATTGACCAATGTAGAGCACACCATGGCTGCAGCAGTAGCAGATCTGGATAATAACGGTCTGCAGGATATCGTAGTCATCAGAAGAGGTGATCTCATCCACGATAACGAATCAATCGTCTACTTGAATCATGACAATGCTGGATTTAAAGCAAGTCCAGATCATGGTATCGTGACCACTGAACTGGGTGCTATAGGCATGGCGATCGAAACCATAGATTATAATCAAGATGGTCGACAAGATATTATCATCGGTAATGAAAGAGGCAAGTGGCATTTATTTAAAAATACGCTGGCTGATGATCAGGATAATCAATTCATCACCATTGACCTATCAAGCATAGAAACTGATCAGCATAACTCTCTGGGTGCACTGGTATCACTAAAGTCCTGTGGTAGAACGCAGCGTCGGCGCGTGGGCGCCACTGGCGCTAACTATTCACTCAGTTATAATCAGCTGATTCATTTCGGCTTAGCTGACTGTAGGGAAGATGTCGAAGTGACAGTGCGCTGGTCTGATGGTCAGGTCACTAAGAAAGTCATGTCGCTTAATAAATAGTCATTTCTCAAAAGACCGAAAATCGAAATATGCATCATCATTTACATCTAAATAAGCCAGCTATGAAGTTACCCATTTACTTACTCCTGTTCATGCTTTGCGCCTGTGGCTCTGCCGATGGTCTTACGAATAAATCTGACGAGCTCAATAAAGCTTCAAAACAGAAAAAACCAAATATCCTTTTCATAGCCGTCGATGATCTGCGACCAGAGCTCGGTTGCTATGGCTCAGACATAGCTGTCACGCCTAACTTTGATGCATTGGCAGCAGACGGACTCCTGTTTAATCGAGCATACTGTCAGCAGGCCATCTGTAGTCCATCGCGGGCCAGCCTCATGACGGGAGCCAGACCAGAGACCATTAACATCATAGAGAATTACACCTACTTCAGAGACATCAATCCCGACATCGTGACCCTACCCCAGCACTTCATCGCTAATGGATATGAGACGGCATACGCTGGAAAAATATACCATGGTAAATTCACCGATGAAGAAAAGTCATGGAGTCGTAAGCCAGCGGTAGATAAAGTCGCGTACCCAAAGCCAAAGCTGCCGGGGGGATACAATCTGAAAGAAAACGTAGAGATCTTTAGAAAAAACCAAGCCGCGATCAAAGCAAAATATGGAAACAACGGTCACTATGCTCTTGGCCGTGGTCCAGCCTACGAGAATGCTGATGTATCTGATCAGTCATACATGGATGGGTGGAATACGGAGCTAGCCATCGCCACCATGAAAGACATGGTAGAGAAGGACGATAAACCATTCTTCCTGGGTCTTGGCTTCAAGCTGCCGCATCTCGACTGGACAGCACCTAAAAAATATTGGGACATGTATGACCCAGCTGATATCAAAATCACTGACATGGATGCCCCACCTAAAGAAGGTGCTGCCATGGGCCTCCACGCCTCCTTTGAGCTACGAGTCAGGCATGGCATACCTAAGTCAGGCCCCATAGAGGGCGAGCTGGCGGTGACGCTGAAGCATGCCTATCTAGCCAGTGTCAGCTATGTAGATGCGCTACTGGGTAAAATGATCTCAGCGCTGGATGAGTCTGGCATAAGAGAGAATACCATCATCATCGTCTGGGGCGACCACGGCTGGCACCTGGGCGATATGGGTGTCTGGGGTAAGGCGACTAACTATGAGATAGCAGCACGTGTGCCGCTGATGATCTGGACTCCAGACATGGCGGATCAGCACAGAGGCAAGCAGACGAATGCCTTGGTAGAGCTGGTGGATATGTATCCCACTCTATGTGAGCTGGCTGGCATTGATCTGCCTGAGCACTTAGAAGGCCAAAGCTTTGTACCCGTGATAGAGAATCCTACGCGCCAATGGAAGACTGCCGCCTTCAGCCAATACCCATCTCCTGCCCTCAGAGAATGGGCCGCTAATCCGCTGACAGCTGGCATGAGGGAGACTTACTTTGGCCCTCTGATCGAAGAAGTAGAAGGGCGCATCATCGCACAGCAGCAAGACAAATGGGATCGAGACTTATTCGAAAATGATCTGATGGGCTACTCTATGCGGACTGAACGCTACCGGCTGGTAGTCTGGAAAGACAGTAAGAATGCTGAGGCGGAGCCACTCTACATAGAGCTTTATGATCATCAGACAGATCCGCATGAGACTACTAATGTAGCCGCTTCAGAATCAGCGACTGTGGCTGAGCTGCTGCAGCAATTTGATAAAACCTGGCGGGGAAATATGGGCTGAACAGGAGTAATCTGAAAAGCTATAATCAGTAAAGTCTTTATGTCTTTTTTGAAGAAGAAAAATGAAAATGCTTATTGATGCCAAGGCAGCAGTCTCCTTCTCCAAGGAAGATACGGAGGGTTCTCCTGTAAGCCTTCTTTATTGACATGCTTCTTAGATTAGCGTAATGATTTATAATACCAGACAAATAAGCTTAAATAAAAGGCCTATTCATAGCTTGATAAAATCATCAGCCAAGCTGAATCCGCCTACCTAATCAGCTGATACTCCTTCTACCGTGTCGCTCTATCCATCTTAAGACTTTCGGATAGATTTCCTTAGCCGCATTTCTGGAATGCAGTATCCTGCCGTGATCATAATCTTCGGCATATCCTTCTTCCATCGATGCATACAGGCTTTTATTCTGGGGGCGATCAAAGGCATTGAGAAATGCCTCACAGCCCGATGGTGGGGCGATAAAGGTATCTCCCTGACAAAAGATAGACAATATTGGAATATCAATTTCTTTCATTCTACATTGATAATCAGTGCCATCTGCTCCACGAAACTCGCCAGTAATATTCCAGTCAAACCACTGCTTCATGGTGTCGTAGCTTTCATCTTCTTCTCGTCCAATGAGAGTCGCTGGTATACGACCTAGCAGCCAACTGACAAACTTACCGCCTCTAATTTTCAGATGATTGACCGCAGAGTCTGCAGCACCAAATGCTTGACAAGCGAACATGCTAATGCTATTGATTTTCCTCTGGTATTCTGCATGTGTCAATAGAGCGATTGTCAGACAGATACCTCCCCCACTGTGCGTGATGCAGTCTATGTTTGATAGTCGTTCTACTTCAAAAAGGTATTGAAATACCAATTTAAAATCTTCTACCCCGATCGTTTCAAAATTAAATTTATCATTTGGCTTTGAGCTGGCTCCGTGATTTCTCCACTCAAAGATCCAGCAGGTAAATCCGTGACTGACGAGGTATTCTGATATCCCGCCTAAGACTTTTCGATTAGAGAATGTGCCGTGTGTCAGGAGGATGTGCTTTCCAGAGCATTCCCCTTTTGACACCATTTTCCATAGTGCAATGTGGTTCTCATCGTTTATCTTGATCCGTATCGGATTCTCTGTGACACCTTCAGTCTTCAAGCTTAGTCCTTCTTAATCATGCTTTTTAGTCAACTGTATCAGTGCCTCCATCGCTCTGTCCTTATCCTCATAATCCACAAATAAATGGTCATGGTAAAATCCCGCAATCACATTACAGCTGATGTCCTGTTCTGCTAAAGCTGCTGAAAAGGCTGCGGTCAGACCTACTGCCTCCAGAGCTGAATGGATGTTGAGCGTGATCCATGCTGCTACATATTCGTAGGATACATTGAATGAATCGGCATTCTCCTGTGTCATCACGACTGTCACGCCTTCTTTCTCCTTCATCTCACATATGGTCATGGCTCTTGGAATAGCATCTAGATTGAGTAGAGTGCCAAAGATGTATTTCCCATCATTCAGCACGGGAGTCATATCTGCTATGAGCCGCTCTATGTCTGTAATCCCGCATTCTGTACTCATCTTTAATTCTTTAATTTGATTATCAAAGCTTACTTCCGTCCCTGATCGATTTGTAACATCAATTCAGACACAGCTCGTTTCAATTGTGGGTCTTCATCATTAGCTTTGCTATCCGGTGCATTAAAGACTTCTATGTCAGGGATGGCTGGACCATGCTCCATGTTTTTATTCGTGCTTTTGACATACCAAGCTCTGAAGGGCATTCGGACACGCGAGCCATTAATCAGGCTGGCGCTCCCCGTAGAGATGACTGCGCCAAAGGTAGGCCTACCTACCAGTGTGCCATGCCCGAGAGACTGATAAGCGTGAGAGAATATCTCTGCATTAGAATAACTGTTTTCATTGCACAGGGCTATGCTTGGTTTTGTCCAGCTGGATAGTGGCACTCGCTCACCAAAGGGATAGCTCTCGCGGTACTCGTTTTTCTCTTTCTCTAAACTTTGCACTGCCCCGCGAGGTATCGTGAAGGAATGCTGCCTGACATTGAGCACAGACATCAGCATATCAGTGGTCCATCCCCCACCATTAAATCTCACATCGATGACGATTCCTTCTTTCTGATGCCCACTGGCAGCGAGCTCCCTTTCGAATCGTTCAAAACTCGACCAATTCATCCCCCTGATATGGATGTAGCCTAATCGCCCATCCGAGTAGGTCTCTGTCAGCTTCTTACGCTCTTCAAACCAAGCATTATAATTAGCTGTCCGGATCGAATTAGTCGGCCGGATGATGACTTCTCTTTGTTGCCCATTGGGCGCAGTCACGTTCAGAAGTGTTCTTTCAGCTGAGGTACCCATCAGTTCTTTATAAAAATTTGTGCCGGCATTGACTTGATTTCCATTGACAGCTGTAATGACATCACCCACATTCAGTCGGCTCTCTTCGCGAGATGCCGGCGTAGCTGGAATCACATCCTTCACCTGTATACCAGCGGCAATTGGATCAATATGAATGCCGAGTAGACCTGTATCTTCGTCCTGCGTTTCATCGCGACTTGGGCCAGACATCCCCATATGACTGGAATTCAGCTGACCAAGCATTTCGTTATAATATCGTCTGAAATCTTGGTCTGTAGATGCATTCACACACCTATACTGATATCTCTGCCTCAGCTCATCCCAGTCCTGACCATGATACTCAGGATCGTAGAAGCCATCTCTCAATCGTCTCCAGCCCTCATCGAAGACTTGCTTACGTTCTTCTGCATGATTGATGTCCATCTTGGCGGAGAAGGCCAGACTTACTTGCTTTTTTGCAGTGGGATCAATGCTGATAATGGTACCTCCCCTTTTCACTGCATGAATCTTTTTACCAGAGTTATTCATTGAGGCCTTGCTTAGGGAAATGTCACTTATGATGGTTTTCTGTTCTGAGCCATCCCACTTTATTTGCATCAGGTCTGGATCATCTGGCGAACCTTGACGGCTACCACCATTCGTCGTGAAGTAAAATGTTTCTCCATCAGTAGAGATGCTTAGGTTATCCTCATTCCCAGCTAATCGGGTGACTTGCTGTAGTCTTTGATAGATGTTTTCGAAGTCGATAATTACTGGATCGACTGTCTTGTCCTTCTTTTTTTTCTTGTCTTTCTCTGCTTTAGTATCCTCTCCCTCTTCTTCATCTTCTTCCCAGTCGCGCTTTGTTTTTTCCCAGTCTGATTTCTTCAGCCAGACAAACCACAGGTCATCATCACTGTTATTTCGATTGGAGATAAAAGCTAATTTGCTACCATCTTGGCTCCACACAGGATCACTGTCTGATCTTGGATGCAGACTTATATTGACAGGCTCCTGTGTGCCATCTACAGCATGGATATAGATTTCTCTATTGAAATTAAGATCACTTAGTGCATAGGCTAACCACTGACCATCAGGGCTCCAAGCGACACCGCGCGGCGTATCCCATCCATCTAATAAGACTCTCTCATTAGACAATTGGCCAGTGCTGTCTACATCGACCACGACTAGCTGTCCTCGTCCTCGGCGAAAGGCTATCTGAGTTCGATCAGGTGAAATCACAAGTGCCTCCTCTTCGCCTGGATGGCTCGTGAGCTGCTTTGTCTCTAATTGGAATGTCCTATAAAGAGAAGACTCACTACCTGCTGATGTCAGCGAGTACAAGTTAAAATCACCAGCGCGATCTGATGAAAATACAATGGTCGAATCATTCACCATCACCGCATCTTTATCCCGATAGGGATTATCTGTCAGCTGAACGGCGCGTTTTTTATCCTTGTCATGAGGCTTGATGAATAGTTCTCCCCTGATCTCTAAGACCATATAGCTTTCATCAGAACTGAGTACATAGTTAGTGGCTTTATCTCTAAATGTCTTGTGCTCAATGACATCGAATCGATCATCAGCAGCTACTTCAATCGTCATCTGATTGATCGCCTTTGGCTGAGCAGTCTTCATCACGAATAGTCCTTCCATCCGTGTAAAGACTATGGTGCTACCATCAGCACTCACATCAAAATCAGTGATGCCCTCATCAGTAAAATCTGTCAGAGCCTGCGCATCTTCTTCTGTACCTGACAGTGGCATGCTGTAAATATTATATCGACCGCTCCGCGCGCTCAAGAAATAGATCAGTCCTCCTGCAATATCAGGTCGAATATCTTGGCCATCATCATCAGTCATCTGAGTATATGCCTGAGTATCAGTGTCATACTTCCAGATGTTTCGATTGGCTGGTCCTCTATATGCCTCTCTCGCTATGCGGCAGTTACCTCTGACAAAGACCAGGGTCTTCCCATCAGGCGTCGCGATAGGACTGAGCGCCGTCGCATCTAATATCCGAGCAGGCGTTCCTCCCTGACTGGAGATCATGTGTATTTCACTTTCTCGCTCCACCTGCACAAATCCTCTTCTGGAGGAAAAGATGATGCTCCCATCAGCAAGCCATTGGGGTTCAGTATCACCAGCACTATGGAAGCTTAGCCGATTGGGCCGGCCGCCATCAGCTGTCATCACATAGATATCATTATTACCCCATCGGCTGCCCTGGAAAGCGATCCGTCTGCCATCAGCACTCCACTGCGGACTTGATTCATAGGATTCATGAATGGTCAATCTCCTGGAAATACCTCCTCCAGCAGAAACTGTCCAGATATCTCCCTGGTAGGAGAATGCGACCTGAGTCCCGTCAGGGCTCAGCGCAGGACTGACGACCAATGGTGCATCTTGGGCAAAGAGGACTGTCCCACTGAGTAGAATGATGTATGATATGAGTAGTCTGATCATAAGTGTATGGTATAGCTTGCCAACAAAATAGGATAAGGATTCTGCTTCTCCTAAAACATCCTCAAGAATATGACGAAAATGAAAACTCAGTATGCAACTAAAAGGCGCTAATCACAAATTAATCCTAATCAAGTCAGCTCACTCATATTTATTTTAACTTCATCTTCTATAAATCAAAAACAAGAAGTAGTATGATCGACATGTTTGACATAAAAGGTAAAGTAGCTCTCGTCACGGGAGGATCTACAGGCATCGGTGCCATGATCACAGAGGCATTAGTGCATGCAGGAGTTAAGGTGTATATCTCATCTCGCAATGCAGACGTACTGGAAAAGTTCGCTGTAGAAATGCGTAAATCTGGAGAATGCATCGCGATAGCTGCGGATCTGTCTTCAGTAGACAATATCCATGAGCTGGTCAAAACACTTGGAGAAAAAGAAGAAAAACTGGATATCCTCGTCAATAACTCTGGCGCTTCGTGGGGAGCACCCCTCGGTCAGTTTCCAGAGAAAGGATGGGATAAAGTCATGAACATCAATGTCAAGTCTGTCTTCTTCCTCACTCAAAGTCTACTGCCAATGCTCAAAGCCTCTGCATCTGTAGATGATCCAAGCAGAGTGATCAACATCAGCTCCATAGCAGCTGTCAGCCCTAATTCGATCAGTGCTTACTCCTATGGCCCAAGTAAAGCAGCTGTAGCCCAGCTTACGAAGATCTTAGCAAGTGATCTAATTAAGGACCAGATATTAGTCAATGCGATAGCTCCTGGATTATTCCCCAGTAAAATGACGGCAGCCTGGGATCCATCCATGATGGTCAAGCACGTCCCGATTGGCCGTGTCGGCAGAGCCGCTGATATTGCAGGTCTAGTGATTTATCTTTGTTCTACTGCTGGCAGCTATATGACGGGCAATTACATCCCACTTGACGGTGGCGAATTAGTCAAGGCGAACATGTTCTAATATTTTGATTTGACGATTTGATGATTCCAAAACATAAAAAAGGCACTGTCATCCTGAACTTGTTTCAGGATCTGGCCTAAGCGTTCAATTAGATTTTATGATGCGATAATTCCAAAACATAAAAAAGGAACCGTCATTCTGAACTTTTTTTTCAGGATCTGGCCTAAGCGTTTAATTAGATTTTATGATGTGCTAATTCCAAAACATAAAAAAGGAACCGTCATCCTGAACTTGTTTCAGGATCTGGCCTAAGCGTTTAATTAATTTTGATGATGCGATAATTCCAAAACACAAAAAAGGCACCGTCATCCTGAACTCGTTTCAGGATCTGGCCTAAGCGTTTAATTAATTTTGATGATGCGATAATTCCAAAACACAAAAAAGTCACCGTCATCCTAAACTCGTTTCAGGATCTGGCCTAAGCGTTTAATTAGATTTGATGATGCGATCAT
>CALFUK010000120.1 GCA_937929945.1 uncultured Saprospiraceae bacterium | reverse complement strand
CTCTCTCTCCACCAACACCTGTATACTAAGTTCCTCACTTAGCTCAATGGTTTCTCCAGCCGCTGCATCACCTATTTGTAAGGCGTCAGCGAGTACTTCTGCGGAGATATAGTCAGCGTAGAGATCGATGGCTGGTTTGATATCAGCATGATCTTGCACTGTGATCTTAATTCGATCCGTGACATTGAAGTCTTTATTCTTTCGGATGTTTTGGATGCGGTTCACGAGCTCTCTGGCCATGCCTTCTGCGCGGAGTTCGTCCGTGAGGGTGATATCCAGAGCGACTGTGATGTCCCGATCCGTGGCCACTTGCCAGCCAGGGATGTCCTCTGAGGTGATGTCGACATCTTCTAAGTTAATTGTGATTGGTTCGCCATCGACATCGAATTTGTATTCATTGTGCTTTTCGATGTGGGAGATATCATCTTGGGTCATTTGGCTGATGATGGCCGCAGCGGCTTTCATATGCTTACCCAGTTTTTTGCCCAGCGTTTTGAAGTTAGCTTTCACCTTTTTCTTGATGATCCCAGAGGCATCATCCACATAGTCGATAGCTTTTACATTTACTTCGGAGAGGATCAGGTCCTCTACCGCTTGCACTTGGGATTTAAATGTGTCATCCAGTACAGGCAGGAGGATTTTCTGCAGTGGCTGCCGCACTCGGAGTCGATCCTTCTTCCTGAGTGACAAGACGAGGGAGGATATGCGCTGTGCATAGTCCATGCGTTCTTCCAGGCTTTTATCGATGTGACTGGCCTCTCCATCTTCGATCAGGCTCAGGTGGACACTAGCGTGGCTTTCTTTTCCAGTGGCTTGATTTAGATTCTGATACATCCAGTCAGAGAAGAATGGTGCGACAGGTGCCATCAGCTTCATGATCGTATTCAGGCATTCATATAGTGTCTGGTAGGCAGCTATTTTATCTGTGGTGTATTCGCCTTTCCAGAATCTGCGACGGCACTGGCGCACGTACCAGTTACTCAGGTGCTGATCCACGAAGAGCATGATCTTTCGGCAGGCATTTGTCGGCTCATAGTCCGCATAAGAGGCTTTCACTTCAGTCCGCAGAGAGTGCAGCAGGGAGATGATCCAGCGATCTATCTCCTGTCTTTCTGACAGCGGTATGTCTGCCTCGCTGTAGCTGAATTCATCAATATTCGCATAAAGCGAAAAGAAAGAATAGGTGTTGTAGAGTGTGCCGAAAAATTTCCGTTTGACCTCTTCGACACCTGCCATGTTGAATTTAAGGTTGTCCCAGGGCTGTGCATTAGAGATCATGTACCAGCGGATGGCATCAGCACCATGCTTTTCTATAGCACCGAAAGGCTCCACTGTATTCCCTAAGCGCTTAGACATTTTCACTCCGTTCTTATCCAGGACGAGGCCTGTAGAGACGACATTGCGGTAAGCGACATTATCCATGACGAGTGCAGAGATGGCGTGCAGACTGTAGAACCAGCCTCTGGTCTGATCCACCCCTTCAGAGATGAAGTCAGCGGGGTAGAAGCTGCCACTCTCCACCATAGATCTGGTGCTCTCATCAAAAGGATAGTGGAGCTGCGCGAAAGGCATGGCGCCTGAGTCAAACCACACATCGATCAGGTCCAGCTCTCGCTTGAGCTCTGCTCCTGTATCTGATACCAAGATCACATCATCGATGTAAGGGCGATGCGGATCATCTGGTAGGGTCTGATTGAGACCTAATTTATCATTGGCTTTTTCTATTTCAGCCGTCAGCTGGGCGTATGATCCGATGCATATTTCTTCTTCTCCATTGGCACTGCGCCAGATGGGTAGGGGCACACCCCAGTATCTAGATCTGGATAGATTCCAGTCTTGGAGATTCTCTAGCCAGTTGCCAAATCGGCCTTCGCCGGTGTGCTTTGGCTTCCAGTTGATGGTATTATTCAGCTCCACCATGCGCTCCTTGTAGGCAGAGGTCTTGATGAACCAGCTATCGAGTGGGTAGTACAGGATTGGCTTATCAGTCCGCCAGCAGTGCGGATAGTTGTGTTCGTATTTTTCGACTTTGAAGGCCTTATTATCCTCCTTTAGCTTGATGGCTATTTTTACATCCGTGGATTTGAATCCTTCAGCCTTTTGTTCTTCCTCTGTATAGTATTCAGCTTTTACAAAGTAGCCGGGGAAGTCAGACACTTCATCCACAAATTTTCCTTGTAGATCCACCAGTGGTCTCAGCTCTTTGCCTCGCCTGACCAGTATGGAGGGTACATCATTTTGCTTACACACGCGAAAGTCATCTGCACCGAAGATGGAGGCTGTGTGCACGATGCCTGTGCCGTCAGCTGTGGAGACGAAGTCACCAGGAATCACTCTGAAGGCATCACCTTCTTCTGGCTGTACGTAGGGCATCAGCTGCTCGTAGTGTATGCCGATGAGCTCCGCTCCTTTGAAGGTATTGATGATTTTATAGGGGATTAATTTGCCAGCTGGATCATAATCTTCGATGGCCATATCAGCAGCTTTAGCATTGAAGTGCTTCGAGACAAGATCAGAGGCCAGGATGACTGTGATGGGCTCCTTGGTGTAAGTATTATAAGTCTGTACCAGGGAGTACTCTATCTTCTTGCCGATGGCCAACGCACAGTTAGACGGGAGGGTCCAGGGTGTGGTGGTCCACGCGACGAAGTAGACGTCATTCGGATGCCCCTCATACAGAAATGCTGAGTCCGCATCCTTCACAGCTTTGAATTGAGCCGTGATCGAGGTGTCTTTTATCTCCTTGTATGCGCCAGGCATATTGAGCTCATGAGAGCTGAGGCCAGTACCCGCCGCAGGAGAGTAGGGCTGCACCGTGTAGCCTTTGTAGATCAGGTCTTTGTCGTATATCTGCTTCAGCAGCCACCAGACTGACTCGATGTAGTTATTCGTGAAGGTGACATATGGATTGTCCAGGTCCACCCAGTAGCCCATTTTGCGAGTGAGGTCATCCCACATGTCTTTGTAGCGCAGGACAGTCTCTCGGCATTTTTGATTATACTCTTCTATGGAGATGCTCTTGCCGATGTCCTCCTTCGTGATGCCGAGCTCTTTTTCTACGCTGAGCTCTATTGGCAGGCCGTGCGTATCCCAGCCACCTTTGCGCTCCACTCTCTCGCCCTGCATGGTGTGAAAGCGGCAGAAGATATCTTTGATCGTACGCGCCATCACGTGGTGGATGCCAGGCTTGCCATTAGCTGATGGCGGCCCCTCGTAGAAGACATAGGTTTTATCCTCAGGTCGCTCACTGATACTCTTGTCAAATATTTGTTCGGACTCCCAGTAGGAGAGTATCTCTTTATCTATTTCAGGAAGATTCAGTCCCTTGTATTCGCGGTACTTTGCCATAGTCAATATTGAGGCGCAAAAATAGAGTAATTTTTTCTTTTGGAGGATGGTGATTCAGCATAGCATTGTAGCAGACTAAAGGCCCTTACATCTTCGCACGCAGCAAAATTTTTGACTCCATGATATAATGGGGCATGTGTACTTTCATGGCCCTAAGAACTGAGCAATATCTAAGGCTGACTCGGCGGCGAACTGAATCAGAGGTGACTTCACATGATCAGCTAAATACGCCTGTTCAGTCTGGCCCTCGGTAGGGATGAGCAATGATCTGATACCCATGGTGTCCACATCCATGATGGTGCTATAGCCAGCGCGAGATATGAGGCACTCACTTTTTTCTAAAATGAGCTGAATCTTCTGCTGGTCCAGGATGGTCTCGACCTCAATGTGGGGATGATCACACCTGAGTGTCGCAGTGGTCCCCCTGATAAGGATGAACTTACCTTTTAGCTGGGCTACTTGTCTGATGATCTTAGATTCTAAGCGAGTCCTGCTGGGCTCTGGGCCTGATAAGACAATGGCAGCTCTGTATTTTTTATGTTGTTGAGGGCTGAAGTTACTGAAGCGTGATTGAGGTCCTATGAATTGTACAGGAGTCTTGAGCTGATGATTGGAGCTGAGGATGCCTGATAGCCTCTGATTCGAATGATCAGGCACCCATATTTCATCAAATGCATTGATCAGCCGAGCATTGACCTGAGAGGCCAGCTTACTGTGGTGCCTGCTGTCAGCCATGATGGAGAGCTGATGGCCGATGAATATGGAGTGGCTTTTGGGGCTATGACATCCGTACCGATGATCCGAGATGATGATGTCATAGGGGCGATTAGCTTGAAGGCTCTTGATGATGTTTTGGTCTTTACGATAGCTTTTGTATAAATGAGGGAGCTGTCTGAGCATATTCAGGCTCATGGATGAGTGTCTGTAGTGGATGTTAAGAGCTCCGAGACCAATGCGATTCAGCTGCGGCAATTCGCTTTTCAGGAGTGACAGCGCCATTCCATCGGAGCCTATGTCCAGGTAATTGTCTTGTTCTAAAAGCTGCTTCATCAAAGGAATGCTTCTGCTGGCGTGGCCTAGGCCCCAGTGGAGGACAGCGAAAAATATGGTTTTGCCTCTGATGTCTTCAGGCAGCATGTGTTAGACTATTTGAGGCGATGATATGAAGGTTTTTTCAGAATCCCTTATGCCACCCCTGCTAACTCTATGGTTTTGTAGTAGTGGACACTCTTAACTCATGTCAGATGGACTGCCGGCTGGCACAAAAAAAGCCTGCCAAAGTGTGCATCTGAGAGAGGCATGGCAGGCATATTTATTTTAGAAAGTAGTCTTAATTTATGAGATCTGAAACACGCTACTGTATTGGCTAAGGGCCTATTCTACTTCCGCAGGCGCTTGAATCTGATTCACACGAATCTCATCGTCATTTTGATCAAAAAACTCGTATTGCGCAAGGGCGAAATCATCGTTTTTGTAGATTTTGATCCACTTCATGTATTTTTTGAACCAGGCCATTTGTTTACTGCTAAAGGTGCCATTGGTCAGAAATGAGTGGAGATAAGGATGTACGTGTATTTTAATTTTAGACTTAGGTCTCGACTGGATGATTTGTGATAGATCTCTTTCTATCTCATCTTCCACGAGGATGGCAGCATTGACGCTACCTGTGCCATTACATGTGTGGCATTTTTCTGACGTATCGATGTTTATTTCAGGACGGACTCGCTGTCTGGTGATCTGCATCAGCCCAAACTTACTCAGCGGCAGGATGGTATGCTGGGCTCTGTCATTACGCATGGCATCGCGCATGGCTTTGAGCAGTCTGGTCCTGTTTTCGCCAGAGCGCATATCGATGTAGTCTATGATGATCAGTCCGCCGATATCTCGGAGTCTGAGCTGTCTGGCTATTTCATGTGCTGCTTCCAGATTGACATTGAGTGCGGAGTTTTCCTGATTGGTCCGCTTCATCTTAGGGCCACTATTCACATCTATGACGTGCATGGCTTCTGTATGCTCTATGACGAGGTAAGCTCCTGATCCCATAGTGGAGGTCTTACCGAAGCTTGACTTGATCTGTCTGGTCACGCCGTAGTGATCGAATATGGGTTTCTTGCCTTTATACTGAGTTACGATCTTAGTTTGGTCGGGAGAGATCGTGCCCAGGTAGTTTTTGACATTATTATAGATCACTGGCTCATTCACGACGATCTTGTTGAATGAATTATTCAGGATATCCCTGAGTAGGCCATAGGTCTTATCCACTTCCTCCATGAGCTTTCGAGGCTCTGGGCCTTTGGCCAGCTCCTTGTACATCTCTTCCCACTTCGTGATGAGACCTTTCATTTCTTCGTAGAGCTCTGCTACCTTTTGGCCTTCTGCAGCCGTCCTCAGGATCAATCCAAAATTTTTCGGCTTGATGCTTTCTGCCAGCGTTTTTAGTCTTTTGCGTTCGTCAGCGGAGGCTATTTTCTTTGATATGGCGATCCCATTGTTGAAGGGTGTCATCACCATGTATCGTCCAGGTATGGTGATCTCGCAGGTGAGTCTGGGCCCTTTTGTAGAGATTGGCTCTTTCAGCACTTGCACTAAGACGCGGTAGTTCTTCTGAAATACGTTTTGGATTTTTCCGTTTTTGGGATTGTCTGGCTCTAAGTCAAAGGTGTCCAGCATTGGACTTTTGATATTTCCATATATCGTGCCTTTGGTGAGTTTCAGAAGAGAATTGATCTGAGGACCGAGGTCAGTGTAGTGCAGGAAAGCATCTTTTCTGACTCCGATATTCATGAATGCCGCATTTAAGCCGGGCATTAATTTTTTGATTGAACCCAGGAAAATATCCCCGACAGCGATTTCGCTATTGGTCTTTTCACTGTGTATTTCAACCAATTTTTTGTTTTCTATCAATGCGATCTCCACTTTTGAGTCCTGAGCATTGATAACTAAATCATTATTAGTCATTATGTAGTATATATGATTATGGGACACATCATGTCCACTTCAATCATATGCTTGCTGGTAAAACAACAGAGTTACTGCCTCTAAGTGAAGAGTGCAGTAACCCGGTGTAATATTAGTTTTAGAAAGGTTTATGCTTGGTAGAGTTACCTTTCAGAAGATGGTGGAGGAGTATTATCCTACTTCTTCTTCTTGTGTCTGTTCTTGCGCAATCTCTTTTTTCTCTTGTGAGTCGCGATCTTATGTCTTTTTCTCTTTTTACCGCAAGGCATATGTATAATTTTTAAATATTTTACTCGATGCAGCGACTTTGATAGTCTGCCGCCCTCGAAAAGTCCTGCAAAGATTGATATACTTTAGCTATCATGCAAATCGCAGGCTGATTATCTGGTTTAATTTTTAAAACTTGATTCAATCGTTTTAACGCATTATCCCACTGATTAGTTCGAATGGATAATCTGGCTAGCTGATTGAGCACTTTTATTTCTTCTGGATTTTCTTGATTCATCTCTCTCAGCATCAGAATTCCTTGCATCGGATTGTTCTTTGGAGGTGCTTCCGTGTAAAGGACAGAGAGGTTGATTCTGTGGTCTATGTTATCAGGATCTATGGATATGGCATTTTCAAAAGCTTCTTTCGCATGCTTATTACAGTAAGCTCGAACTTTCTCCTCTACTTGTTTAGTCACGCAGATGGTGAATGTGGTCCCTGCTATGGACCAGGAGTCGGCATCATTCCGTTCTTTTGCGATTTCCTCGGCATAGTGCGCGGATATTTCCGGAAAGCCTAAGGCATACCATTCTTTGGCCAGGTTTTCCAGTTTGATGAAGGTCGCTGAATCAGTCTGCGCTCTTTGCAGTTCTTGTTCTTTGAGCCCTATGATGCTGTTATCCCGAGTGCTCAATTTCTTTTTGACATCAGCCATGATGACTCTGATATCCGTGCTCTCGAAAGTCAGGGCTCTGGTCTCTTCCAGCTTCGCCTGCTTACTTGGCTTGGTATCAAATCCAAAATAGAGAATTCCGAAAAGGGCTATGAATGATAGTATGAAGAGGATTTGGTTTCGATTCACACGTCAGTTATGATTCTTTCTCGCTTAAGTCTTCTGGTAGCATCTTGACATTTTTCTTCACTTCTTCGACAAATATTTTCGCAGGTTTGAAGGAAGGAATAAAGTGTTCTGGTATCTCGATGGCTACATTTTTCTTGATGTGTCTTCCGATTTTCTTAGCTCTCTTCTTGATCACGAAAGAACCGAATCCTCTGATGTACACATTTTCACCTTCTCCCAGCGATGCTTTTACTTCTTTAAAGAATGTCTCTAAAGCAACTAATACATCTACTTTAGGAACACCCGTTTTCTCAGATATTGTGGCAACTAAATCAGCTTTTCGCATCTCTTACTATTTGATTTTTAATCAGTTATGAACATCACTCGCTCTTATTAGCGGGTCGCTAAGATCGTAATTTTATGAATTTTTACTAACATTTCATGTTTTTTTTACTTCATTGATAGACAAGTGGTTATGAAGATTCAAGATTTTTCGTTCTTTTACTCAATTTTTATAGCAAACTGAGCTGTTCTGCTATCCACGATTTAAAAATAGTTAAGTGTATGATATTATCTATGACCGGCTTTGGTCAGGCTTCAGGGTCCTATAATAACCGACAGATTACTGTCGAAATAAAATCTCTAAATGGTAAAAGTGCTGACATCAGACTGAAGCTTCCCACCTATTATAAGGAGAAGGATCTGGAAGTGAGAAAGAAGATCATGGAGCAGCTGCTCCGGGGTAAGGTAGAAGCCACCGTGACTGTGATGAGTGACACCGAAGACCTCGAATATACACTTAATACAAATCTACTCACAAAGTACTCTAATGAAATCATGAGTCTCAATGAGTCGATGGGATTAGCACACGGGGATATCATGCAGACGGTCATCAGAATACCTAACATCATCAAGCCTATCGATGAGAAGCTGACGGATGAAGAATGGCAATATACCATCAGCCTGATCGATGAGGCCCTGAAGCAAATTATCTCCTTCAAGAAAGTAGAAGGAGCGTCTCTTGCAAATGACCTCAGAGAAAATGTAGACGCTATACTGGAGAATCTTCATAAAGTACCACAGCACGAAGAAGCGAGACTGAATAAACTGAAAGACAGAATGCATAAGAACCTGAAAGAATTCTTAGGCAAAGAGAATGTGGATCAAAACAGATATGAGCAGGAGGTGCTGCATTATATGGAGAGGCTGGACATCAATGAAGAAAAAGTGAGATTGGAGCAGCACTGTAAGTACTTCATAGAGCAATTAGAATCAGAGGAGTCTGCTATTGGTAAGAAGCTGGGTTTCATCGGTCAGGAGATCGGTAGAGAGATCAATACCATGGGGGCTAAAGCCCAGTTCTCAGAGCTTCAGAAGCTGGTCGTGAATATGAAGGATCACTTAGAAAAAATCAAAGAGCAAGTCGCAAATGCAGTCTAATGAAGGAGGGAAGTGAATTTGAAGGGAAGCTCATTATACTGACGGCGCCATCAGGTGGAGGCAAGACGACAATAAAGCGACACCTGCTAAAAACTTATGCCGCCTTAGGATTCTCTGTATCTGTCACGACCAGAGATATGCGAGAGCATGAGGTGGAAGGAGCTGATTATTACTTTAAGAGTGTAGAAGAGTTTAAAGCACTCAGAGCAGAGCAGGCCTTTATCGAATGGGAGGAAGTCTACGATGGTCAGTATTATGGTACACTGAAGACGGAGGTAGAGAGGCTTTGGTCAGAGGGCCAGCACATTGTATTTGATATCGATGTGCATGGAGCCAGAGACCTCAAGGAGAAATATGGTGATCGCTGCTTGGCTATTTTCATCAGGCCTCCCTCGCTGCAGGTGATCATCGAGCGGCTGAAAAATAGACAGACGGAGTCGGAGCAAAGCCTCAAAAAGAGGATCAAACGAATCAAGCGAGAGATGATGTATGAGAATGAATTCGATACCATCATCGTCAATGACTTATTAGATGTAACGCTGAAGGAAGCTGAATTGAAAGTAGAAACGTTCTTAGATATATCGGAAGAAGATTCTCCAACAAAAATCTGAAGATGGCTAAAGAAAGAGTAGAGACGACGATCACGGATGGCATCAGAATATCTGTCCGCTGCGAATACCAGGCACCACACTCTAATCCTGCTAAGAGCGAATATGTCTTCGCCTACTGGGTGACGATCGCTAATGAGAGCCCCTACACAGTCCAGTTACTGAAGAGACATTGGATCATCTTTGACTCAGTGGGAACCATCCGTGAGGTTAAGGGCGAGGGTGTCATCGGAGAGCAGCCAGTGCTGAAGCCAGGCGAACTGCATAAATATTCTTCGTGGTGTCCACTGTCGACAGCCGTCGGAAAAATGAAAGGCTCATTCGAAATGAGGCGTACAAGTAAAGAGCAGTTATTTCATGTCACTATCCCTGAGTTTAACTTAGTCGCGGACTTCAAACAGAACTAAAACTTACCCCAGTAGTCATTCATCAGATCAGGACTATACTCAGCTGAATAAGTCTCCCTGCAGGGCATATGACTGAGGCGACTCATGCGCCAGCAGCGCTTGCTTCTTATCGAGTCCATACACATAGCCTACCAGACTGCCATTGCTCCCGATGACCCGGTGACAGGGGATGATGATGGGAATTGGGTTCTTCCGATTGGCATTGCCGACTGCCCTGACTGCATTCTTGTCTCCCATTTTTAGAGCGATATCGAGGTATGACTGCGTGCGCCCATAAGGGATATCCGACACCTCCTGCAGCACCTGCTTAGAGTAGTCGGTCATGTCCTCCAGATCAGTCTTCACGGAGAAAGATTGTAGCTTCCCGCTGAAATATGCCTGAAGTTCTGCGATACATTGGCTCGTATGGTCATTCTGTAGCTCTGTTTCTTCTGATTCTTTTGTACGGAGACTGATAGAGCAAATGCCTGATTCTGTGGCCTTTATGACCAAATGACCGATGGGAGATTGATAAAATGCTAAAAACATAATTGAAAAGTCGTCAATATACTTGGTCTAAAAGAAAAAGACAATAAATTTGCAGTCCTTAATAAGGTACCTTAGCTCAGTTGGTAGAGCACAGGACTGAAAATCCTGGTGTCCCTGGTTCAATTCCTGGAGGTACCACAAAAGCCCTCAAGTCTTTCGAGTCTTGGGGGCTTTTCATTTCGAAGAACTATTTTTTGCACTTATCAAATGTTAAAGTTGGATGGCCAGGGTGACCAATGCCTTATTCAAATCATCATTTAGTATTATTTAATCAGAGTCATTTCTATTGAGTGAGTTTATAGGAAACGGTTTTTTGGTTTTCTATTGCTATCTTAAAGATCATTTATTTCCAGCCGTCGTTATCGCTACTGCATAAATATCAAAGCATGACGGCTTAAAACTTTTAAACCATTCACTAATGAAAAAAGTACTTTATTCCCTCGTTTTAGCTCTTGTTTTCATCAGCTTGGCTCATTCACAACAGACTGATATGGCCGAAATCAGGCCAGATGGTGTGCAAATACCAGTGGTCGACCATACACAGGTCAATAATCCGGCCCAAGGACTGTTAGTCTATGATGTTAACTCCAATAGTTATTGGTATTTTGATGGTGGTCAATGGGTAGGACTTGCAGCATCGAACCTGATGCAAGATTTGGACGGCGATACAAGAATATTTATAGATGTATCCTCGCCTACTGATACTGATGAGATAACCTTTGATGTCAAAAACAGGACTGCTTTTGAGATCAGAGAGACGCCAAGTGCAGCGGAAATCTTACAATTTCGAGTACCAGATTTCAATCATGGAAATTTATTTTTTGGTCTTTCTTCTGGCGAGCAAATTGATACAACAGGCGGTGATGGCAATAGTAACACAGTATTTGGGATTAATAGTGGAGGAAGTCTATCTACCGGCAATGGAAATACTTTTATGGGGACTAATGCTGGTGCTTTCAGTACGACTGGTAGAGGAAATACTTTTGTTGGTAATATATCTGGATCATCCAATGATATCGGTTCGAATAATACTTTCATGGGCGAAAATGCAGGTGGAGCTAATGTGTCTGGAGGAGATAATGTGTATATAGGAGCGGCCAGCGGTACTGTAAACGATGTATCAAGCAATACGATCATAGGCTTTTTCGCTGGTCATAATAATAGCACAAATCAAGCTGTAATGGTCGGTAACGGTGCTGGCAGTAACAATCAAGGACAATTTGCAACGATCGTAGGATTCTCAGCAGGCCAAAACAACCAAGGTGATGGAAATACGATGATTGGATATAATGCTGGCAATAAAGACGGATTAAATATGATCAGCGGGGGTGATAATGTATTTCTCGGCACTGACTCAGGTCAAAGTACTACGAGTGGTAATCAGAATTCCTTTATTGGTAGATCTTCAGGTCGTCAAAATCTCGGTGGAGATAGAAATACTTATATGGGAGCCGAAGCTGGGCAAACTAATGAAAATGGATCAGATAATGTGTACATAGGTAGCTCAGCTGGGTTACATAATTATAATGGTTCAGGTAATGTCTTTATTGGTTCAAGCGTCGGTGTAGACCCCAATAATATGAATATGAACTATACAGTGAGTGGCCAACTACGTATTGACAATACAAATACTGAATCACCATTGCTCAGTGGTGATTTTATCAATGATCAGTTAGGTATTAATTGGGATATCAATAATACACTTCCCGCCACACTATCTGTCAATGGCACCGCACACATCAGCGAGACTTTGAAACTGCAGCCTCAACCAGCACCAAGCCCTCTGACATGCTCTGATATGGGTACACTATTGGTAGACACGAATGGAGTCCTGTATTTCTGTGATGGAGCTAATTGGAAAACAGTCCAGCTGAATTAATGCCCCTCACATCCAAAATTCATCGGGAGGTACGACCAAATCGTACTTCTCGATAAACTCTTTCATCAATCAAACTAATGGGTGTGAATATCAGCTTGCACCTATTCAGAATAAATTTGTCATCACTATCAAAGATAAATGCAGTCAAATTTCAGATTTGGCCAGCAAAAATATCTGCTACTTTGTACCATGCTTAGAATGTTTGATGCCGCTGACATCCCTGTTAGCGCTATATCTTTATAGGTACCTATCTGCTATGCATCACTTGTCTCCCAAGTTCATTGACTATCTTTAAGCTTTATTTAAGAAGCATCTGAGAAACTAATGATGCTTTAACTGTAGTTTACATTTGTATTGTTATGAAGGTATTTATTATACTCTTATCACTTTGTCTGTCTACTACATCAGTCTCTGATGAATATCAGTCAGCTCTCTCCGACATTGATCTGCTCAATGAATACGTAGAATTCACCAATGGGTCGATCCATGGCCTACTGATCATCCATCGCCTTTTGGAGAATTTTAATCAAGACATCAATAAATACGTTGATCTCGAGGGTTATAAGCTCAATGATTTTAGCAATTCCGATCTACCCAAAGACATTTTTGAAGATAAAGACCATTGGTTTTTTAAGCGGACACCCTATGAGATCTATAACGGCATCGAGCAGAGTGGCTCTCATCTTCAGGATGATGATCATGCTGAGCTCTTTCGCCTGGCTACCGAGATGAAGAATATCTGTCGGGCCTTGAATCAGCTGAGATTTGACATAGAATCTTACATTGCCACTCATGATCTCAATCAAGAGGAGGAGCTTAAGGGGATCTATCTGCTGCTTGAAAAAGGAGTCAAGATGTATGATGACTTCTACAGCAGAAGCTCTGTGTTAGAGAGTGAAATAGTGGAGCTCAGCCCTCAGTTAGAACACCCTAAAACGGCTTACATCAGTCATATATCAGACGCACACCAATCGATCAAGACCATACTTAGGGCACTCAGAGACAAGTCTGACATAGACTACGATGCACTACTGGAGAAAATTAAATCAGTCGTGCCCCGTATTGAGAGTGCCAATGATCCCAATCCTCTCAGAGGGCGTATGGGTCACAGACACTCCAATGCAGTGGTCAAAATGATCGAAGCGCACGACAATACTTACTTGTTTGTGAAAACCGCTCAAGTGCCAGAAGAGTATAAGCTGTATGGCAAATTCTACTACTATCATAACTCTGAGGTCATCAATAAGATGAATCTCTATGGCAATGGCTATGTGAAAGAAGTAAATGAGATAATCAAAGAGCTGGCGCTGCCTGCACTTATGTTAATAGAGGAGCCTCACTTTTATCAGGTCATCTATCCCAAGAAGCTGGATGATGATGAGACCATCGTGAGCACTGACAATCTAATAGAGAAGCTGCCAGAAGAGCTTCTGGATAGAGAGATTGTCACGAGCACGAGGACCATGATCGTGGATAGCATGACTTTCCACTTGAATCTCTATGACTTTAAGCTGCAAGATGGGGATATCGTATCAGTCAATTATAATGGAGACTGGGTGCTGGAGAGCTATTCTTTAGAAGATAAGCCCATCAAGCTAAAAATAGAGCTCAACCCAGAAGGTAAAAACTACCTGCTGATGCACGCCGAAAATGTAGGTAGACGACCGCCTAATACCTCAGCTGTCAGCTATTATTATCAGGGAGAAAGGCAGGAAATCGTCATGCAGTCGGACCTGAATGCCAGCGAAATGATCGAAATCAAATACATCGCTCCAACAAAAAAATAATCTTCTTCCCGTTGTTGTCGTGTAAGAGTTAAAAATGTTGTTTTTTTAACCCCTGTTCTTTTCTGAACAAATATCCGTCTCAGAGATTTTGGAATGGTTTTTTCTATGAAAAACGTGTAGATGTTAGTATTTATAAAGTCAATATTGCAGGGTAGGATAGAGTTCGGTAATCAAAAGAGCTTTGATAAGGTATTCAAGATGTTTGAGTATCGGACAGAGACCTATTACAAGAATGACATTATCATGACTCAGGAAGAGGCATTCGATACGGAGCTCTTGTCATTAGAAGTGCCGCGCTATGTAGGCCAGCATACGGAGAAGTCATTTCGCAATACCGTCAGCTTGCTGCAGTACTGTGCTCAATTTGCCATTTCAGGAGAAATAAGGGCCTGGCAGACAGAGAGTGGTAAAGTCCTCCGCTATGCCTATATCGAGCCAGAAAGTGATAAAGCGGCCGTCATCAATTTCAGAAAGGGGAAAGAGCTCGTAGGCTCGGATGGACGTGAGCAGGAAGCACTTGACGCTTTATCAAAAGCTATAGAAAAGTACAATCGTCATGCCTATGCTTACGAAAAGAGAGGTGAGGTTAATTTTACTTTGAAGAAATACCACGATGCGCTTCGTGATTTTAATAAGTGTCTGGCCATCGATGATACCATACCTGATGCCTATCTGGGTAAGGCTAATATTGCCATGCATAATGAAGACTATGATGAGGCTATCACGAATCTGGAATTCGCCATCAAAAAGTCAATCGCGCTGCAGCCGATCTACTGGAAGTCAAGAAGACTGAAGGCAGAATGCCACATCAGAAAAGAAGAATTCGAAAAAGCAGCAGTTGATCTTAAGCTACTGACTAACCGAAAATTCGGTAAGGATAATTATAACTATAAGTGGCGCAAGCAAAACCTCAATCAATACGGTAAGGTGACGGCAGAATTAGGTGAATATAAAGAAGCCATCAAAATATTCGAGGCAGTAGAAGAGATAGAGATCGACTATCAATTCAATGAAGGAGAATTCCTTTACTACAGGGGCTTCTCAAAGAAAAAATCTCGAAAAAGAGACTTCGTCAAGGACTTAAAAAGAGCTTCAGAGCTGGGCATTAAGAAGGCCGAAATCCTGCTGAAAAAGTAGTTTGCCTTGATACCATAGCTTAGATTTTGCAGGTTATAGTCCTGTGTGCTTCATAAATTTCTTTTCCATGTTATCCAGGTACCTACCAATCGTCTTACTGTCTTTGCTATCCGCATATCTTCCAGCCCAAGAAGTCATGTATCCGAAAGACCTCGATCGGAAATGCACTAAGATGTACATGGAGGCCAAGCAAAACCAAAAAGCTAAGAACTATAAAGACGCCAGTAAGGCCTACGCTAAGCTTCTTAAAAAATTTCCAGGACTGGTCGATGTCAGGCAGCAGCAGGCGGCTATCGCTTATCAGCAAGGACGCATCAGTGAGGCGACCCAAGCTCTGGCATCCATCATAGAGGATCATCCTGACTATGATGATCGCAACTATCTCTCACTAGCTACCATATACAGAGAAGAGGCAGACTATGCTAAAGCTGCTCAATACTATCAACGGTACATAGACAGGCAGGAAGAGCCCCGACAAAGAACGCTCAAGCTCTACGAAGAGATGCTGTATCGATCTAAGGCTGTGGACAGTGCTGTAGACTTTGACCCGATCCCACTTTCCGATAAGATCAATACTGCTGACCTGGAGTATGAAGCCTCATTCACCGCGGACGAATCCCAAATGGTCTTTACCAGAAAAGTCAACAATCAAGAGGATTTCTACATGGCTCAGCTGGTGGATGGCGAAGTCGTATCAGTCTCGCCCATAGATGAGCTCAATACACCGATAGATGAAGGTGCGCATTGCATCTCATCTGATGGGACAGAACTAATCTTTACTGTATGTAATTCCAGAAATAACCTCGGGGGCTGTGATCTCTACATCTCGCAAAAGCGATCTGGTAAATGGGCTAGGCCCAAGAATTTGGGCAAAGCCATCAATACGGAATCCTGGGACTCACAACCAAGTATTTCTGGTGATGGGCGGACCTTATACTTCAGCAGTGATCGGCCTGGCGGATCAGGAGGTAAGGA